>DASYLY010000112.1:0-29170 GCA_036009365.1 Solirubrobacterales bacterium | reverse complement strand
ACCGCGGCTCGGTCCAGTTCGCCGGCGAGGAGGTGCTGCGCCTGCCGGCGTACGCGATCGCCCGCCGCGGCATGGTCCGCACCTTCCAGATCACCAAGGCACTGGAAGCGATGCCGGTGCTCGACAACATGATGCTGGCGGCGCCCGACCAGCCCGGCGAGCGCTTTCGCGACCTCGTCCTCCGCCCCGGCGCGGTCCGCCGCCGCGAGCGCGAGGTCCGCGAGGCGGCCACCGAGCTGCTGGAGTTCTTCAACCTCGCCGATCTCGCCGGCGCCTACGCCGGCACCCTCTCCGGCGGCCAACGCAAGCTCCTGGAGCTGGCGCGGGCGTTGATGACCGAGCCGCGCCTGCTGCTGCTGGACGAGCCGATGGCGGGGATCAATCCGAGCCTCGGCAAGCGCCTGCTCGAGCACCTGCAGCAGCTGCGCCGCGAACGGGGGATGACGATCCTCTACGTCGAGCACGACATGGAGGTGGTGATGAACCACTCCGACGTGGTGGTGGTGATGGCCGAGGGGAAGGTGATCGCCGCCGGTGAGCCGCACGAGGTGCGCAAAGACCCCGCCGTCATTGACGCCTACCTCGGGAGCGTGACGTGAGCGGCAACGGCCCACTTCTGGTCGCCGAGGATCTGGTCGCCGGCTACGTGCCGGAGGTCGACATCCTCGACGGCATCTCCCTGACCGTGCGCGCGGGGGAGATCGTCACCGTCGTCGGCCCCAACGGGGCAGGCAAGTCGACCCTGATCCGGACGATCTTCGGCCTCCTGCGCCCGCGCCGCGGTCAGGTGACGCTGCGCGGCGAGGACCTGACCGGGCTGGCGCCGCACTCGATCGCCCGGCGCGGAATGAGCTACGTGCCGCAGCTCGACAACGTCTTCCCCAGCCTCAGCGTCGCCGAGAACCTGGAGATGGGTTCGCTCGAGCGCTCGCGCACGCGCGAGCGGATCGAGGCGATGTACGAGCTGTTCCCGCGCCTCGCCGAGCGGCGCTCGCAGGCGGCGGGGACGATGAGCGGCGGCGAGCGGCAGATGCTGGCGATGGCGCGGGCGCTGATCCCCGAGCCGCACGTCCTGCTCCTCGACGAGCCCTCCGCCGGGCTCGCCCCCGCCTTCGTCGAGACGATCTTCGCGCAGGTCGGCAGGATCAACGAGGTCGGCGTGACCGTGGTGATGGTCGAGCAGAACGCGCGCCGGGCGCTGGCGATGTCGGACCGCGGCTACGTCCTTGACGTTGGCCGCAATCGTTTCCAGGGCGCCGGCCAGGAGCTGCTCGACGATCCTCAGGTGGCCGAGCTCTACCTCGGCGGCGCCGCTTAGCCTTCTTCGGCTTTGACCTCGACCGTGTCGAGCTTGACCAGTTTGCCGCCTTTGAATTCGGAGATGTCGTAGATGTAGCGGCTGAGGTCTCCGCCCTCATCCCAGTCGATCGGCCCCGAGGCGCCTTCGTAGTCGATGTCTTTGCCTTCTTCGAGTGCTTCGATCGCCTGTGGCAGCTGCTCGAAGGTGTACTTGGCGCCGCCGGGACCGGTCACGGCGACAATCGATTCGGCGATCGCTTCGCCGTCACTCGACCCCGCCGCCACAGCCGCCAGGTAGCAGAGGATCACGTTGTCGAAGACCGGCGCGTCGAAGAGGTTGCGGGCAGGGCCGGGCGCCTGCGTGTAGAGCTGATCAAAGGCATCGGGCGCGTTGCCGGAGAAGGCCCCCGGCGCCGTCCCCAGCATCCCGTCGGTCCCCTCCGGGCCGACCAGTTCAGTCAAGTCGGTCGAGCTGAGGCCGTCGGTGATGAAGGTCTGGCTCGGTTCCCAGTTGCCAGTGCGGGCCAGGGCCGGGCCCAACTTGGCGAAGGTTTCCGGGAAGTCGATGATCACGAAGTTGTCCGGGTTGCCCGAGGTGAGCTGCGACGCCTCGGAGTTGTAGCTCGGCTGTTCGGGGTCGTAGACGATCTTCTCCGCGACCGTGGCGCCGCGCTCTTCGAGTTCGGCCTCGAGCGAGTCGGCGAAGCCGGTGCCGTAAAGATCGTTGCGGGCGCCGATGTTGATCGTCTTGCCCTGCAGCCCGCCGAGCTCCTGTTCCATGCGGTCGGCAAGCGCCCTGCCCTGCAGCCCGTCGGGCGGCGCCGTGCGGGCGAAGAGGCCGTCGTCGTCGAGATCGGAGAGCGCGTCGGCGGTCGAGGCCGGCGAGATCAGCATCACGCCCCCGGGGATCGTCACGGAGCGGGCGACGGAGACCGTGGCGGTCGAGGCGTAGTCGCCGGAGATGCAGGTGGCGCCGTCGGCGATCAGTTTGCGCGCCGCCTGCACGCCGCCCTGGTCATCGGAGGCGCCGTCCTCGGTGACCAGCTCGACCGTCTGGTCGACGCCAGCTTTTCCGATCGCCGCGTCGATCTGCTGTGCGGCGAGTTCGCCCGCCTTCTGACCGGCCGGGCCGTAGGGCGCCAGGTCGCCGGTCAGCGGCACGAGGTTGCCGATCGTCAGGTCGAGCTGTCCGCTCCCGCCTCCGCCCGCGGTCCCGTTCCCGCCATCGCTGTCACCGCAGGCCACCAGGCCGAAGGCCAGTACTAACGCGGCAACGGTGGCCGCCAATAAAAAGCTCAAGCGGTTCACAACAGTCCCATTCCCGGTGGAGAGGAAGCGAAACACTCAGTCGCGCACCAGGTCGCGGCCGACGCTCACCTCGTCTCGTTTGAAGAGGTGGACAAGCGGGGTAAAATCCAATCGACACGGAGAGAGGAGATCCCTCGCTCCCATCGCCCACAGGCGCGGCTCGCGGAGATCCCGGAGCCGCGGCAAACCAGCCCGGCGGAGGCGATCCCGAAGCCCGGCGAGACCGAAGAGGCGAAGAGAGATGGCGCTCAGCGACGCGAGTGCGGTGCGAGATACCCCCGCCGCAGGTGACCGCGCGCTCCTGACCCGCGAGGACCGCGCCCAGCTGTTCCGTTACATGGCGATGATGCGGACCGCGGAGGAACGCGGCCTCGCTCTCTATAAGCAGGGCAAGGTCCCCGGCTCCTTCTACGACGGCCGCGGGCAGGAGGCGATCTCGGTCGGGGCGGCGTTCGCGCTCGGCCCCCGCGACCGCCTCTGCATCCTGCACCGCGACCTCGGAGCGCACTTCGTGCGCGGCGTCACCCCCGACCGCTACCTCGCCAACTACATGGGCCGGGCCGGCGCGGTGACCGGCGGCAAGGACGGCAACATGCACTTCGGCGACCGCACGCTCGGCTGCGTCGGCATGGTCTCGATGCTGCCCGACATGGCGCTGGTCGCCAACGGCATGGCCCTCGCCTTCAAGATGCGGGGCGAGCCCCGCGTGGCGATGACGTTCTTCGGCGAGGGCTCGACCGCGAACGGGCAGTGGCACGAGGCGATGAACCTCGCCGGGATCCATCGCCTGCCGGTCGTCTTCGTCCTCGAGAACAACCAGTTCGCCTACTCGACGCCCAACGCGCTCGAGTTCGCCGTCGACCCGGTAGAGCGGGCCGCCGGCTACGGCTTCCCGGGAACGAACATCGACGGCAACGACGTCGAGGCGGTGTTCGAGGCCGCCGATGCCGCAGCAGAGCGCGCCCGCGGCGGCGGCGGACCGGCCCTGATCGAGTGCCAAACGATGCGCATGCACGGGCACGGAGCGCACGACGACATGAGCTACGTGCCCGCCGGGATGCTCGAGGAGTGGCAGAAGCGCGACCCGATCGAGCGCTACGCGGCGCGGCTCGTGGCCGACTTCGGCTTCGCCGAGGCTGAGGTCGAGGAGATTCGCGAGGGGGTCCGCTCCTACGTCGCCGAGTGCGCCGAGAAGGCGCTCGCATCGCCGCTGCCGGACCCCGCAATCGCGACCGAGGGCGTCTTCGCCGAGCGCTGGGAGCCGCTGGGCGACGGCGCGGCGCCGTGGTCTCGCTGGGAGGCGGCGTGATGGCCGAGATGACCTACCTCGAGGCGATCTCCGACGGGCTGCGGACGGAGATGCGCCGCGACGATTCGGTGTTCTGCCTCGGCGAGGACATCAGCGCCCTCGGCGGCGCCTTCAAGGCAACCGACGGCTTCGCCGAGGAGTTCGGCGCCCACCGCGTGCTCGACATGCCGCTGGCCGAGACGGCGATCCTCGGCACCGCGACCGGGGCCGCGATCGAGGGCATGCGCCCCGTCTGCGAGATGCAGTTCGCCGACTTCATCGCCTGCGGCTTCGACCAGCTCGTCAACGTCGCGGCGAAGCTGCACTACCGGCAGGGGGTCGCGGTGCCGATCGTCGTCCGACTCCCCTCCGGCGGGGGCTTCTCCGGCGGCCCGTTCCACTCCCAGAACCCGGAGGCGTGGTTCCTGCAGACGCCGGGCCTGAAGGTGGTTGCGCCCGCCACCGCGGAGGACGCCAAGGGGCTGCTGGCGAGCGCGATCCGCGATCCCAACCCGGTCTGCTTCCTCGAGCACAAGGGCCTCTACCGCCACGTGCGAGGGGAGGTCCCGGAGGGGGAGCACACGGTGCCGATCGGCAGGGCGCGGGTCGCCCGCGAGGGCTCCGAGATGACGGCGATCGCCTATGGCTCCTCCGTGCACCTCGCCCTCGAGGCGGCCGAGCAGCTCGGCGAGGACATCGAGGTGATCGATCTCCGCAGCCTTTGCCCGCTCGACCGCGAGGCGATCCTTGGCAGCGCCCGCAAGACGGGCAAGATGCTGATCGCCCACGAGGCGACCCGCAGCTGCGGTGCCGGCGCCGAGGTGGCGGCGCTGATCGGCGAGGAGGCGTTCGAGGACCTCGACGCCCCGGTCCGCCGCCTGACCACGCCCGACGTGCCGATTCCGTTCAGCCCTCCGCTCGAGCAGGCGGTCCTGCCCCAGCTCGACAACATGAAGGAGGCGTGCCGTGAGCTCCTCGCGTACTGAGGCCTCGATCGTCGAGGTCTCGATGCCGCAGATGGGCGTCTCGGTCGCCGAGGGGACGATCGTCGAGTGGCGCAAGCGCCCGGGCGAGTGGGTGGAGGCCGACGAGCCGATCTGCGACGTCAGCACCGACAAGATCGACGTCGAGATCCCCTCCCCGGCCTCGGGCCGCCTGGAGCGGATCCTGGTTGAGCCGGGCGAGACGGTCGCGGTGGGCACCGTGCTCGCGGAGCTCGACACGGCGGCGGAGGCGGGCGAGGTGGATCCCGGCGAGGCGCATCCGGAGGAGGCGTCGGAGGGCGATCGCTCGAAGGTCTACTCGCCGATCGTGCGCAGGATCGCCGCCGAGCACGACGTCGACCTCGAGCAGGTCGAGGGCCACGGCGCCGGCGGCCGGGTGCGCAAGGCGGACCTGATGGCCATCCTCGAGAACGGCGGCGGGGCGCAGGAGGAGGCGCCGCACACCGAGTCGCCCGACCGGCCCGAGGCGCGGCCGGTTACCTCGGCGGAGGACCTGACCGGCCCCACCCGGCGCGAGCGGATGTCGCCGATGCGGGCGCAGATCGCCCGCCACATGCTCGACAGCCGCCGCACCTCGGCGCACTGCACGACGATCGTCGAGGTCGACTTCTCGCGCGTCGCCGGTCGGCGGCGGGAGCTGCGCGAGGCGATGAGCCGCCGCGGCGTCAACCTCACCTACCTCGCCTTCGTCGCCCGGGAGGCCGTGGCGGCCTTGGAGCGCCACCCGGCCCTCAACGCCTCGATCGAGGGCGAGGAGATCGTCTTCCACGACCAGGTCAACCTCGGCATCGCCGTCGCCCTCGAGAACGGCTTGATCGTGCCCGTGATCCGCCAGGCCGAGCGGCTCAGCCTCGAGGGCCTGGCGGCCGCGATCGGCGACCTGGCGACCCACGCGCGTGAGAAGCGGCTGGAGCCCGACGACGTCCAAGGCGGCACGTTCACGATCACCAACCCGGGTCAGTTCGGGGCCGTGCTGGCGACGCCGATCATCAACCAGCCCCAGGTCGCGATCCTCGACCTCGAGGCGATCGTCAAGCGCGCGGTCGTCGTTGGGTCTGACGGCGACGAGTCGATCGCGATCCGCCCGATGTCCTACCTCTGCATGTCCTGGGACCACCGGGCACTCGACGGCGCCGAGGCGGCCCGGTTCCTCGCCGAGATGAAGGCGGCCCTGGAGGAAGGGGGATCGGAGTGATGGCCAACGGCTACGAGGATCTTCGCGTCACCTCCGGGCCACGCAGCGGCGCCACGATCGCGGTGGCGGTCCACTCCACCGCCCTCGGCCCGGCGCTCGGCGGAGTGCGGATGTGGCACTACGACTCGGCCGCGGACGGCGTCGCCGACGCCCTGCGCCTGGCGCGGGCGATGACCTACAAGGCAGCCGCGGCCGGGCTCAACCTCGGCGGCGGCAAGGGCGTTATCTGCGCCCCGGCGCCGGAGAGGCCTGCTGGCGAGCTGCGCCGGCGCATGCTGCTCGACTTCGGCGACGCCGTCGAGGCGCTAGGCGGGAGCTACGTGACCGCGGAGGACGTCGGCACCAGCGCCGCCGACATGGTCACGATCGCCGGGCGAACCGCCCACGTGGTCGGGTTGCCCGTCGAGCGCGGCGGCCGTGGCGACCCGAGCCCCCTGACCGCGCGGGGAGTGCAGGCGGCGATCGCCGCCTGCCTCGAGCATCGCTTCGGCAGCCCCTCGGTGGCCGGCGTCCGCGTATGCGTGATCGGCATCGGCAACGTCGGCAGCCGCCTGGCCCGGATGCTCGCCGCCGCCGGCGCCAAGCTGCTGATCTCCGACCTCGACCCCACCCGCCGGCCAATCGCAGAGCAGCTCGGAGCCACCTGGCTCGACCCAGCAGAGGCGATCGCGGCCGACTGCGAGGTCCTCGCCCCCTGCGCCCTAGGAGGCGCAATCAATGCGACCACGCTCAAGCACCTCCACTGCCAGATCATCTGCGGCTCCGCCAACAACATCCTCGCCGACGACCACCTGGCAACCACCCTCGCCACCCGCAACATCCTCCTCGCCCCCGACTTCATCGCCAACGCCGGCGGCCTGATCAACGTCTACGCCGAGCTGCGCGACCTGGACAACGACCTGGTCCTCCACCTAGTCGACCGGATCGGCTCCACCGTGCGCCAAGTCCTCAACGCAGCCGACAACCGAAGAGTCACCCCCCTCGCCGCCGCTCAAGCACAGGCCCTTGAGCGCTTGCGTGAAGCGACAATCGCAGCCGCTTAGCCTCAGACCGTCGTCCGATAGCGAAGGAAGACCCCCCATTGCCGAAGTGGCGCTCTTCGAGCAGCTCGAGTACGACGCGCACACGGTCAGATGTGGCACTCGTCGATCAACCCAGCCGCCAAGCCCCCACCGGCGAGCTCGGCACCACCGATCAGTAGGTTGCCAGCGGCTGACTCCTGAGCCGTCGAACCGCAGTGTGCATTCGCTGGCAGGTAGGCGTGGCTAAGAAGCCTCTCAACCTCAACGATCAGGACGACCTCTATACGTCTCGCCCACCCAGGTCAAGCCATCTCCTATTGCGCATCCAAGGAGGAGCGCAGTCGCAATCAAGATGGAGTAGCCCAACGTAGGAGGAGAGAAAACGGCAAAGTCAGGCCAATCACCCTGACCGAAGTCACTCGTTAGTTCAAGGGCCACAAACCCAGCCAACGGTCCGGCCACACCTAGCACCACCCACCAACGCCGGACCGCCACGCCCACCATGATCGTGAGCACCGCAAATGCGATCCAACCAGTCTCAAGCCCCGGGGCAACCCGAGCCGCTACATATACCCACGCGCCAGCGGCGACGCCGTATCCAAGCACCAGCAACACGCGCCTATCATCTAGCCAACCATCCATATCTATCATAAGAAACGTCGCACTCCCACCAACAGCGCGGGACACACTATCGCAGTAACGAGCGCCAACTCCTGTATGTCCGCACCGTCGCCCACTTCTGATCCCGCCACCATTGATAGCTCTACGCCAGGTGAATTAGCACTGCTGGCAGCGGAAAAAATCATCCGATAACTACCAGCTTTGCGGGGCGCACCTGAAACAGGATACTCCTCGTCTGACCAGGCGAAATCGTTTTGTATATCGCCCTGGCTCGCGGGCGAACCTTGAGTCCGTCTTGAGCGTCGCGCTGACCCTGCGCACTCGCACGGGCCGCTCGTATCGGCCACGCCACCTGTGAGAATGGAGAGCGGGTGATATCGGCGGTATCTGCCCGATTGCGGGCGGAGCGGAGTTATCTCGCATATCTGGACGTCGAAATCCGGGCCGGTGCCGGCAAAGCGGGTTGGTACGTGTCGATGAACTCCGACCTCGGCGGTGCGGCCCGTAGTGACTTCCTCGTCATTGCGAGTTGCGAAAGAAAGTCAACCTGTGGCCTAAATGATTAGGCCGCCGTGATGACAATTAGGGCCAGCTCGCTGCGTCGGCGACACATCAGCGTCGGAAACTATTTCCGACGCGCCTTGGGCGACCGAAAACCGGCGAGCCCAACCGTGGTGGGGATCGACTCCTCGCCAGTTTCTTTCATTCGCTCGGCCGCTTCTTCCTCGAGCATGGGTAGCCATTCCAGAACTCTGTCAAGCTGGGTCATGACTTCAGTCCAAGCGATCCGATCCAGGGCCACGCCGTCCCAGGAGAGATGACGATCAACCTCGACGTCAAACGTCCCGGCCTCGATCGCTTCGTTGACGCGATAGAAGTAGGAGTGAAGAAAAGCGGCAGAGCATTCATCTCTCAGAAAGCGTGGCAGCAGTTCCCAAGTTCCGGTGTCGAAGAAGGCGCGCTGTTTCTGCCGATAAAAATTCTCCCTGCCACCGCGACGTCGACCTCCACTTTTAGTCTCAATGATCTCGATGTAGTCCCAATCGGCGAGCTGGCGAAAGCAGCGACGAATATTCCTCTTCTCGCCTCCGATCTCGGTCACGAACTGAGTGGGACTGAGGGGCCGCACCCTCAACTCCATCAGGATGCGCGAGCGCCATTCGTTCGCCAGGGCCTTTGCCATCTTCGCGCTGATAACAAAGGGTGTAGCCACTGGCGGATCGGATGATCCTTCTTCGGTGGATCGCGGCGGCAGCCCATTGATTTCAGAGGGTGACCGGAATGCAGCAAGCCCGACAGTCGTAGGAATCAGCCCCTCACCCCCGGTGGCGGCCATGCGCTCGGCTGCTTCTAAGGCTAGGTCGGGGAGGCCGAACAGAATCTCGTCTAGGCGCGTAACGAGCTGCATCCAAGCGACCCGATCCAATGCAATCCCGTCCCAGGAAAGATGGCGGTCAAGCTCTTCGTCAAACGTCCCCGCTTCGATCGCCTCGCTGATCCTCGCTATGTAGGACTCCAAAGCAGAGCCAGAACATTCATCTCTATAAGCCCGGGGTAGCTGCTCCCAGACCGTCGTGTCAAAGAGCGCTCGCTGAACACGGCGGTAGACATGCTCAACGCCACCGCGCCGGTGGCCGCCTCGCTTTGTCTCGATGATCTCAATGAAGTCCCAGTCTCTGAGCTGGCGAAAACAGCGGGATATATGCGCGAGTTCGCCGCCGACTAGATCGACAAACTGCGAGGGGCTGAGGGGCCGGACACATAGCTCCATCAAGATGCGGGAGCGCCAGCGATCCGCAAGCGCTTTGGCCATTCTGGCGCTGATAACGAACGCCGCTGCTTCGTTGACCCGTGCCTCTGCCATTGGTGTAGCTCCGTGGATCTTTCAATCTTTGCTAAGCGAAAGAGGAACTCTAATTAATTTTCCTCGCAAAGTGGAAGCTGAGGGGACCAATTAGGGACCATCCGTGCCAGCAATAAAGCACTCTTGTTCATTCCTTCGATCTGCCGGAAGGAGGTGAGCAGGATGAAGCTGGACGCTACGAACGCTATGCCCGAGGCCGGAACCACGAAGGGCGGATGACGCAGCGCAAGGCGGCTCCCGTCGCCCCTGAGGGTGCCGGGGGCCGTCATTGCCTTCGATGCTGTAACCGCCTAATCGCTCGGAGGGTCTTGATGCAAGTGCGGCCGCGGCTTAAGAGAACCATTGAATCGATTGAAGCGCCGGACGGCGATGTCGTTTTGCTGCGCTCTGGCGCGGAGGACATCCGAGTCTCCAAGCCGAGCGATGAAGAACGAAAGCTGCTGCAGGCGCTTGACGGTAGCCGTTCGCTGGAAGAACTCAATGCCGACTTCGGGGCGCGGGAGGTGGGTGACGCGCTGGCCAAGATGCGAGAGCTAGGCCTGGTCGAGGATGCGGCTGATGACGAGTTGGTGCCGGCGGCGGAATTGGAGCGCTTCGACCGCCAGATGCGCTACTTCAGCGACCTGACCCATCATGAGGGGCAAACGCCCTCCGAATGCCAGAAGCGGCTGCGCCAGTCGCGGGTCGCGGTTCTTGGTGTTGGCGGCCTAGGCGGTCGGGTCGCGTGGGAGTTGGCCTGCTGTGGCGTCGGCGAGCTCCTGCTGGTCGACGGCGACCGGGTGGAGGTCAGCAACCTCAACCGGCAGATCCAGTACACCGAGGAAGACATCGGCTCGCTCAAGGTCGAGGTCATGGCGACACGGCTTCGGGCCTTCAACTCGCACATTCGAGTCTTGGCAATCGCACGGCGCATGGAGAGCCAGGCGCAGCTGGCCGACTACATCGATGGCGCCGACGTCGTCGTCGACACCGCCGACTGGCCTGCCTTCGAGATCGAATCGTGGTGCAACGCAGCGTGCTTCGAGGCCGGCATCCCTCACATCGGCATGGCCCAGATTCCGCCCAAGGTCCGCGTCGGCCCGTTCTACGTGCCCGGCGTCACCGGCTGCCACGAGTGTCAGCGCATGGCCTGGAGGCGCGACTACCCCTTGTTCGACGCGGCGATCGAGCAGCGGAAGGGGAAGCCCTACACGGCCGCTACGCTGGGTCCGTCATCGGGATTGATCGGGGCTCAGGTCGGAATGGACGTGCTGCACTTCCTCACCGGGCTGGTGGAGCCGGCGAGCCTAAGCACAGCCTGCATGTACGACCTGCGAACGATGGAGGTCAAACGGGAACTGGTCGTGCCGGAGCCGGACTGCCCGGTCTGCTCGCATCTGCGACAGGTGGCCGCGACGTGACCGACTCTCAGCAAGTCGAAGGATCGGCCAGGCAGACTTATGACGCCTACGCGCCCGCCTATGACGATTTCAACCACGGGTACATGTACGAGCGGTGGACCAGGCGACTTCTGGCCAAAGCCGAAGAGGAGGGTCTAACTGGCGACCGGCTTCTCGATGTTGGTTGTGGCACCGGCTTGAGCTTCATTCCGATGCTGGAGCGAGGCTGGCGAGTTACCGCGTGCGACATTTCGCCAGCGATGCTCGAGGTGGCGCGAGGCAAGGTCGGGGATGCCGCAACCATCCTCACCGCCGACATGCGCGAGCTTCCGGTCCTGGGCCAGTTCGACTTGATCTGGGCCGTGAACGACGCCATGAACTACCTCCTCACCATGAAGGAACTTAAGGCCGCCTTGTCGGGAATGGGCCGCAACCTGGCGCCGGGGGGGATCATCCTCTTCGATGTCAACACCGTGGCGGCCTACCGGAGTTTCTTCAGCACCGAGCAGGTGGTTGAACAAAACGGCAGGCGATTCACCTGGCAGGGCCTCATGTCAGCTAGAGAGGTTCAACCTGGCTCAATCAACGAAGCACGCTTCGAGGCCGAGGGCGAGGCGGGATCGGCTCACGTCCACCGCCAGCGTCACTTCACCGAAGACGAAGTGGTCGAGGCAGTCAGCCGTGCCGGCCTTCAATCTCTCGGCATAGTTGGCGAGCTAGACGGCGACCTTCATCGTGACTTGGACGAAGAGATCCACACGAAGGCGGTCTATCTCCTAGCCGCTGCGGGCTAGCGACGCTTCTGCTTGTTAGCCGTCCTCGCCAACACCAATGAGCTTTGCCCAGATTCCGCCTGCACCCGTCACTGCGCCGGACACCATGATCGTGGCGCCCGCGTGAAGGCTCTCGCGATAGTGGTCGGCAATCTCGTCCAGGATTTCAACCTCACAGCACGCCGATCCCCGTCGAGCCCGTTCATCGGCCGCCGGAAACGAAATTAGTAGGACAGTGATTGGATCGCCATCGCGGCTCTTGTCCCGTAAGGGGTCCGCAGCGATCAGTCCGGACAGGACAACATGGTTGATCCCAAAGTCCCCCTCCTCTTCCCCCTGAAGAATCTGGGTTGCCGTCGCATCTGTCGATCGGCGGCCATGGGGGAGGTCGACAGGTGGGTCCCAACGCCTACGGCTTCCGGTGCCACTGGGGACCGCCGGGTCAACCCGGCCACAGACCTGGCGAAGGCGTCGAGGAATCAAGCTCGCCATTAGGCGGAGCCGGGTCCTACGGCACTAAGCACCCGCTGGCATGCCTCCGTGACCCGCTGTGCGCGCTCGCGAAAGACCTCGGTTTCGCTTCGGACCTCTGCCTCCTCCTGCTCTTCGCACGCGCGCATCCGTTCAGCGTCGGCTTGAAGGAGAGTGAGCACCCGGTGCAGTTGCTCCGGGGGCATCGTGAGCGTGACTGGCTGGCTCGGCGTTTGGTCGCCCCAGCCAAGATCCTCCATGAGACGCAGTGAGTCAGCAAACTCGATGCCGAGCTGCGCTGCTCTCTCGAAGTCTCCAGCCTGATAGGCCTCCCTGACATCGTCAATGCCAGTGATGCGAGCAAGGATTTGCTCGCGGAACGCATTCCGCTCAACTGCTGTGATGTCCGTTATCGACGTCAACCAGGTTGGCCCAGAAACAGGGTCATCGTGCCTCGCCCCCGATGCCGACAACGCCCAGCACTCGTTCGCATGCGCCCATGACGATCAGCCCCTGCTCGGGATCGATGTCGATCTCCACCAGGTCCTCTTTGAGGCGAGTGAAAGTTCGCCGAAGCGTATCCTCGGGAAGTCTCAAATCCACTGTGCCATCGAGGGCATCGCGTTCGAGATCTTCGATCAAGAGCAAGCCGTCAAACCACTCAAGCCACCCCATCACGGAGTCGGAGATGCCCTTACGGGGCAGCTCGGTATCGATCAGATACCTACGCAGCGCTTCGCGCTCGGCCAAGGTGACAACCGGCCCGCGGATACTCGATGCCCTCGCCACGATCATGCCCTCATCGCCTGCACGTCGAGGGTCGTGAAGACCTCTTTGCAGGCGTCGAGGACGAGCTGGTTTTCTTCCCTCGCCTCACGAACTTCGGCCTCCTCCGCCTGCTCGATCGGAAACGCCCGAGCAGCCCTTTCGTGAAAGAGGCCAAAGACGCGGCGCAGATCCTCGACGGGCATCGTCAGCTCGAGCGCCTCGCCATCGGATCCCCAGCCAAGATCGTTGAGGATCAGCAGAAGGAGGTCGGTGTACTCCCTCCCCAGCCGCTCAGCCTTCTCGAACTCCTCAGCGTCGATCGCTCGCCAGAGGTCATCGATCGCGATCAGGCGGCTGAGAATTACGTCGTAGAGGGCGTCGCGTTGATCCTTGGTGATGCGTGGCCGTTCAGGGCACCCGCCGCTCCCTGCAGGCGGCGGGTGCCCTTCTGACGCGATGACGGCGGTCTCGCTCGGCCCTTGCCCCCGGGCGTCCTTCGAGCACCCGGCGCTGGCGCTGTCAGGAGGGAGGGTCACCCGGTCTCTTCGACAAGCTTTTTCTAGAAGGCGCCTCATGGAAGAGATCGCTCTGCGACGTCCTGAGCCTTGGCAGGCTCGAATGCGTACGTCCCGACGATCGCTCGCACCTCTCCCCCTGCCCTTGCCCTCCCCAGGCGCTTGCGGCTTTGCTCCTCGGCGCGATTGATCGTCTCCGTCGCCTCGGCCATCGCCGCCCGAACCTCATCCCAGCCCCGGCTGTCGAGCCTCAATGGCCAAGAGGTGAAGGTGCTGCCCTCTCGCGCGTCAACAGTGCCGGCTCGTAACGCCGAGATCGCCAATGTCATGAACTCGGCGAAGGTGGTGCCTCTCAACCCCTGGCGCACCGGCTCCGGCATCTGCGGCCAATCGACCTTTGCCACAAGTGAACTTGGAGACAGTCGATAGAACCTCTCCTCCGCCCCTCGAACCTGCCGTCTCCCAGCCAGTTCGATAAGCCGGGGCTCTGCCCTAAGGGATTTCATGTGGTAGGCGACATCGCCCAATCGCTCATTCAGCAGGCGGGAAAGCTCAGTCGCACTGCCACTTCCCTCGCTGCTAAGCACTTGAAGGATCTGCACCCGCAGAGAGTGGGACAACGCCCTATGTAGTCGGGCGCTTAGGTCCGCGTTGGGAGGATGGGGGCGAGGCTTAGGGCGCTTCTTTCGCACGGGGCTCTCCTGGGTGGAGGGTCAGTGGGGGGCTCCGCTGGGGAGTTCTTTGAAGGGCTGAAACTCTGGCGCTCGGGATAAACTGATTTCTTTGAGCGCTAAGGCTTCGTGGCGGCAGTCTAGGGGTACGTGTGGAGTTTTTTGAAGACAACTTGTGTCCCCGAATGCGTGCCTGATGCCACTTGAGAGTCTGTAGACCTATGAGTAGGCAGCCGCGATGGTTCAGGCTCGCATGGAAGGTGAGCTACAGCAGGTCGTCGGCGAAAATCTTCGGGCCTACCGACAGGCGCGTGGCATCAACCAGGAGGACTTTGCTCACGAGCTGGGTCTCCACCGCACCTATCTAGGCGACATCGAGCGGGGGGAGCGAAACCTCTCCCTGAAGAAAGTGGAGCAGTTCGCCGCTACGCTCGGCCTTGAGCCACTAAGTCTTCTGACCCCCGCAGAGGCGTAGCTCCGCGCCGAGGCCTACCACCTCCGCTCGATCACAATCGAGACGCCTATTCGGCGTTATTCAGGCAGTTTCTGCCTGATCGGGAGCAGATCTTTGGAGCCGGTTTAAAGGCGTTTGCCGGAGGCATGATGCCCATTTGCAGGGCTTCAAGAGGGTGGCTGACCGGGCTCGAACCGGCGACCGCCTGGACCACAACCAGGAGCTCTACCAACTGAGCTACAGCCACCACGCAGCTTCAAATCTAGCGGGCCGGGGCGATTCAGGCGGGGCTCGGCTCGGGCGGGTCAGGCGCGCGAGGAGGCGACCAGGTCGGCGAAGGCCTGGAAGCCGGGGGTGGTGCGCTCGATCAGGGTCGGCTCGGCGTCGGTGGCCGCGCCGGGGAGGGCGGCGGCTCCGGCGTCGCCGAGGACCGCGATCGCTTCCTCGGCCATCGGCCGCGCCGCCAGCCAGGCCTCGATCAGGGCGTAGTCGGCCTCGGGGTGGAAGAGGATGCCCCAGGCGTTGCCGGCGCGGAAGGCCTGATGCTCGGTCTGGGCCGAGGAGGCCAGGGGCTGGGCGCCGTTGGGGAGGTCGAAGACGTCACCGTGCCAGTGCAGGACGGTCGTCTCCGGGGCCAGGGCGCCGAGGATCGGGTCGCTGGGATCGTGCACCTGCACCGTGGCGAAGCCCACCTCTGCCCTCTCCCCCGGCCTCACCTCGGCGCCGAGCGCCCGCGCCAGCAGCTGCGCCCCGAGGCAGATGCCCAGCAGCGGCATCTCATGCCGCAGCGCCTCGGCCAGCCACTCGCGCTCGGCGGCCAGGGCCGGGAAGCGCTCGACGTCGTCGACGTTCATCGGCCCACCCATGACGACGGCGCCGGCGACCTCGTCATGAGGCGGCAACGGCTGACCCGCCAGCGGTTTGACCGTGTGCACGTGCAGGGTGCCGCAGGCGTCGAGGATGCGGTGCGGCGTCTCCCAGGGAACGTGCTGGATCGCCAGCAGGGTGGGACGGTCGTCCAGGTTCATGGAAGCTCAGGCTAACCACGCTACGGTTGCGGCGATGGCCAGGCTCCCGGGAATCGCCGCCCTCACGATCGCGCTTGCGCTCGGCGTCGCGTCCACCGCCGCGGCCGACGTCGGTCCCTGCCCCGTGTTCCCCGACCCGCCCGCCTCGCTCCCCGCCAACGCCCCCTCCCTCGCCACCGAGGCCGCCTGGAACCAGGACATCTCCAAGGCGCCCGTCGACCCCCGCTCGCGCGCCTACATCTCCTACATCAACGCCCACGGCGACACCCACCTGCACCCGGACTTCGGCTCGCCGCGCGCCTACGGCTTCCCCTACGCGCTCGTCGGCGCCGGGCAGCCCAAGCTCCCCGTCAGCTACACCGCCTACGGCGAGGAGAGCGACCCGGGCCCGTTCCCGATCCCGGCCAAGGCGCGGATCGAGGGCGGCAACGGCAGCGACGGCGACCGCCACGTGCTCGTCGTCGACCGCGCCGCCTGCATGCTCTACGAGCTCTACCGCGCCTTCTACGTTGCCAAGCCGCGCCCCCATTGGAACGCCGACTCCGGCACCGCCTGGGACCTGCGCTCGCCCGCCCGCCGTCCCGACTCATGGACCTCGGCCGACGCCGCCGGGCTGCCGATCTTCCCCGGCCTCGTCCGCTACGACGAGGCCGTCGCCGGCAGCATCGACCACGCCATCCGCGTCACCTTCGAGAGCACCCGCGACGCCTGGGTCCACCCCGCCTCCCACTGCGCCGGCGACACCTCCAATCCGAGCGCGCCGCCGATGGGCCTGCGCCTGCGGCTCAAGGCCGGCTACGGGCTCGGCGGCTTCAGCGGCCCTGCCAGGGCGGTCGCCGAAGCGATGAAGCTATACGGCCTGATCGTCGCCGACAACGGTTCCAACTGGTACTTCAGCGGCAGCAGCGACCGCCGCTGGGACGACGAGAACCTCGATCAGCTGAAGCAGATCCCCGGCAGCGCCTTCCAGGTGGTCAAGAGCGCCGCCGCCATTCACACCTGCTGAGCAGGCACAGCCCCGAACGGGATTCGTAGGACGCTGCTTGACCCGGCGCGGGAGAAGCGTAAGTTGAAGATCCTTGTCCAAAAAGACTGGAGGATCGCTATGCGCTTCGCCGTCATTTACAGGCCCAAGCATCCGGCACCCCCGGAGCTCCTCCCTGAGTTACTCAAAGGCATGGGAGAGTGGATGCAGAACAATGCCGGCCGCGTTGAAAACGTGCAGTTCTTCATCGACGGCGGCGGCTTCGGAACGATCGATACCGACGACCCGGCGGAGATGTCGCGCCTGCTCGCCGAGCACCCGTTCACGCAGTACTCCGACGTCGAGGTCAAGCCGCTAATTGACCCAACGACGGCGATGACCGTTCTCGCGGAGGCCTACTCCTGAGCCTGACCTAATCCAGGCGGCCGCTAGCTGGCGAGCTCGACGGCGCTGCCGATCGGCAGCCAGCGAACGCGGCGGCGGAAGTCCTCGGGCGCGCTTGCGAACTCATCCTCGATCGCCAGCCGCCCCTGGCGAAAGTGCTTCCAGCCCTCGTAGTGGATCGGGATCGCTGTGCGCGGCTGAACCAGGCCACAGAGCTCAACCGCCTCGGCCGCGGTCATCGTGTAACGCAGCGGCCCCGAGACCGGGAAGCGGACGCCGCCGAGGTGCAGCAGGGCGGCGTCGATTTCGAGCCGATCGGCGACCTCGCGGACGCCGTCGTAGAGCACCGTGTCGCCGGAGATCCAGAGCACGCCGTGCTCCTGTCCCTCCCACGCCAGCGCGAAGCCGATCACGTCGCCGACGATCGGCCGGCTCAGCGGCGGACCGTGACGGCACGGCGTCGCCGTGATCTCGATCGGCGTCCGCCCCGGCGCCTCCAGCCGCGTCGTCGCCCACGGCGCCAGCCCCCGGGCGCCGCCACCGAGCCGCTTGGCGCCGGGCACCGTGGTGACGACGACACCCGCCGACGGCAGCATTGCCCGGCCGGCATCGTCGAGGTTGTCGTCGTGATGGTCGTGGCTGAGCAGCACCGCGTCGATCGGAGCCAGATCGGCCGCAGCGATCGCCGGCCCCTCGAGCTTGCGCGAGCTCGTCCCCCAGCCGAAGTTGTATTTCCGCCCCGGCGGGTCGAAGGTCGGATCGGTCAGCAGTCGCCAGCCACCGACCTCGATCAGGACGGTGGGCCCGCCGACGTGGGTGATGCGGACGCCCTTCATGCGATCGAGATCCTCGCAGAGAGCCAGGCGATCCCGCGCCGGCTCTATCCAGCCGCGGGCGCGAGCCGGTCGTAGCCGACGGGGAGGCCGTAGATCCGCTTCGGGAAGGGTGCGCCGAACCGCATCCAGGCCGGGCGGGCGGCGCCACGAAGCTCAGCGGCGAAGAAGGCCGCGGCGAAACGGTCGATCCAGCCCTGCTGGCGGCTCGCCGAGAGGCGCTGCAAGGGACGGCAGCCTTCGCTGCCTCGCAGGTACTTGCCGTCGTCACGGCCAAGCCGGGAGAGCGTCGAGTTGAAGTAGTTGTGGCTGGCGCCGTCGAGGCTGGCGAAGAAGACCGGCGCCTTGTGCGGCGAGCGCTTGGCGCGGCCGAAGTAACGGCGGGCCTCGCCGGGGACGTCGTAATCGCAACGCGCGGCGACGATGGCAGTGTCGATCTCGGGCAGGGTGCCGCCGTTGTAGGCCGGGGCGAGCAGGAACAACGCTGAGGCCGGGTGTCCGCCCGCGTAACGGACGGCGTCGGCACCGCTCAGCGAGTGGGCAAGGACGCCGGGGCTGGCGGTGTCGATCTTGCCCAGGAGCGGCAACCCAAAGGCGCCGCCGCCACCCTGCACCGCCTCGCCCAGCTCGGCGAGCGTGCGATCGACCACGGCCGGCCAGAGCTTCTCGTGACGATCGCCGGAGCGATCGTTCCAGCCGATCGTGAAGGCGGCATTGAGGTCCGGCGCGACCGCCGCGACACCGCGCTCGGCCAACGCCTCGACGAGGTGCCGCATGCCGAGGTCGCTGCGCAGCTCCCTCCCCCAACAGGGCCAGACGAAAACGAAACTCCGCGAGTGAGGACAGTCGTCGCCATGACGGCCATGGGC
This sequence comes from Solirubrobacterales bacterium, assembly GCA_036009365.1. GTDB lineage: Bacteria > Actinomycetota > Thermoleophilia > Solirubrobacterales > 70-9 > VAYN01. Next base: position 10,439 of record DASYLY010000112.1, on the reverse strand, counting down.
GACCACCACCAGCGGATACGGCCCAGGTCCGTCAGGCACCCCGATCGCACCCCAGAGCCTGACCGGAATCGGTCCCTTCGGACCGGCATCGGGCAGCTCGATGACGCCGAGGTCGTAGTTGCGTACCTGAGCTGCCTCCGCGCTGGCGGACGGGGCAACGCAGAGCGTCGCCATCACGGCGAGGGCTGTGGCAAGCGCTCGGATGCTCGATGGCCTCATCAGTACGCCCCGGGCAGGATTCGAACCTGCGACATCCGGCTTAGAAGGCCGGCGCTCTATCCAGCTGAGCTACCGGGGCAGCCCGCCTAGATTAGCCCTGGCTCAGGCTAGGAAGCGGCCGAAGGGATCCGGCAGGAGATGCCGGTGCCGACCAGGCCGCAGTAGCCGTTCGGCACCTTGTGCAGGTACTGCTGGTGGTGGTCCTCGGCGTAGTAGAAGGGCCCGGCGGGCTCGATCTCGGTCGTGATCGGCTCGCGCCCGGCGGCGCGGAGGTCGGCGTCATAGGCATCCCGCATCATCTCCGCCGTCGCCTTCTGGCTGTCGTTGACGAAGTAGATGCCGGAGCGGTACTGGGTGCCGACGTCGTTGCCCTGCCGCATCCCCTGGGTCGGGTCGTGCTCCTCGAAGAAGATCTTCAGCAGCTCGGCGTAGGAGACCTTCTCCGGGTCGAAGGCGACGAGCACCGACTCGGCGTGCCCGGTCCGCCCCGAGCAGACCTCCTCGTAGGTGGGGTTCGGCGTGGTCCCGTTCTGGTAGCCGACCGCCGTCGTGTAGACGCCGTCGAGCCCCCAGAACAGCCGCTCGGCACCCCAGAAGCAGCCGAGCGCGAAGTAGGTGACCTCGATCCCGTCCGGGAACGGCGGCTCCAGCGGGGTCGCCAGCACCGCGTGCGTGCCAGGCACCTCGAAGGCCCGCTCGCTGCGACCCGGCAGCGCCTCCTCCGGCGCAACCATCTGCGTCTTTTCAGGGTTCAGCGCCGCCATCATCCTGCCGATTCGGTTCATGCATCCAAGGTACCGAGGCGGGCAAGCGGGCAGGTCGACTTATCGTTGTATAGCAACAGTAAGTCGACCCGCTACACCCGCACTTCGCTCACGGAGCAAGGGGATACGAAACCCCGGTCAACTCCTCCGACACCGACCACAGGCGTCCCGCGACCTCCTCGTCGCGCCCGGCCTTGACCGGCCGCACCACCTTCGGGTGGCCGCGCTGCTCCTCGAAGCCGTCGGGACCGATGAAGAGACCGCCGTCGAGCTCAGGCCGGGTCGCCGCGTAGAGCTGCGGCAGCGCCCCCATCGCCGGGCTCTGCGCCAGCAGCCGATTGGTGACCGCGAACACCGCCCGGTCAAGCGCCGGCGGCGCCGCCGTCTGCAGGTTGGTGTCCGAGTAGCCGGGATGCGCGGCGAGGCTCTTCAGCTTCGAGCCGGCGGCGCGCAGCCGCCGCTCGAGCTCGCCCGCGAAGAGGACGTTGGCGAGCTTCGACTGGCAGTAGCCGCGCCAGCGACGGTAGCCGCGCTCGGCCTGGAGATCATCGAAGTTGATGCGGCCGAGTTTGTGGGCGGTGCTGCTGACGGTGACGACCCGCGCGTCCTCCCGCCCCTCGAACAAGCCGAGCAGCAGCCCGGTGAGGACGTAGTGCCCGAGATGGTTGGTGCCGATCTGCAGCTCGAATCCGTCGGCGGTCTGACGCCGCGGATTGGGCGCCATCACGCCCGCGTTGTTGACCAGGAGGTCGAGGCCGTCGTGGCCCTGCCGGAAGCGCTCGGCGAAGCTGCGAACCGCATCGAGACTGGCGAGATCGAGAGACTCCAGCTCGAGCGCCGCGCCGGGCACCTCTCGCCGAATCTCCTCCACCGCCGCCCGCCCCTTTTCGGTGTTGCGGCAGGCAAGCACGACCGTGGCGCCGGCCCGCGCCAGCTCCTTCGCCGTGATCAGCCCGAGGCCGCTGTTGGCGCCAGTCACCACCGCCGTGCGCCCCGCCTGGTCGGGAATGTCCGCTGCCGTCCACTTCTCGCTCATCGCTCTCCTCCACTCGCCGCCGGTCGCCGTCTCCCGCAATATATGTGAATCTCTCTTACTTCGCCCGGGCGAGTTAAAGTCGAGCCGTGGCGAAGACCCAGGCCCGCGCCTCCTACCACCACGGCGACCTGCCGGCGGCGCTGGTCACCGCCGCCTTCGAGCTAATCGAGGAGAGCGACGTCCAGAGCTTCTCGGTCGCCGCCGCCGCCCGCCGCACCGGGGTCAGCATCTCGGCCCCCTATCGGCACTTCGCCGACCGCGAGGAGCTGCTCGCCGCCTGTGCCGTCGCCGCCTGCGAGGAGCTCGGCGAGCGCTTCGCCACCGCCCTGGCTAGCGAGCCCACCCCCGCCGAGCGGCTGGCCGCGATCAGCGCCGCCTACGTCCGCTTCGCCGCCGAGCAACGGCCGATGTTCGATGTCCTCCACGGCGCCGGCCTGGACAAGTCGAAGCACCCCCGACTCGAGGCCGCCGCGACGCATGTACTGGGCCCACTCTCCGAGATCGCCGCCAAGCTCACCCCCAGCGGCTCCGACGAGGAGATCGACATCCTCGTTCAGGCCCTGACCGGCCTCGCCCAGGGCAACGCGACCCTGCTCCTCGACGGCGGCTTCGGCGAGCTGCCCGGCGGTGTCGACCTAGCCGCCCAACGCGCCCGCGCCGCCACCGCCGCCATGCTGCGCGGCCGCAACTTGCTGTTCACGGAGCCCGCGGCCGGGTAACGTCCCCGCATCGGCTGCTTCGTCGCACTCTTCGCACTGATCTCGCCACGACTGGCGCTGTTCGTGCTGTTCCTCTTCTCGGACCTGCTCAGCCGCGCCTTCGACAGCTGGTTCGTGCCCTTCCTCGGCTTCTTCCTGCTGCCTTGGACGACCCTGGCCTACGCGGTGATGTGGAGCAGCTCCAACCGCGTCGACGGCTTCGAGTGGTTCATCGTCATCCTCGCCTTCGCGATCGACCTCGGCGCTTATGCGCGAGGGAGTCGCGAGCGGCGCGGCATGAGCTGATCCGTCGCTAGGAGAGAGGCTGCCCGTAGGACGAGCCGGGCGGCGGCGCCATGCCGTGCCCCGGCGCCTGCCGCGGGTAGGGGTACGAGAGGCGGACGTGGCGCTTGTTGAGGACGAGGAAGGGGCGCTCGCTGACCTTGCCGTCGATCAGCGAGGTGATTTCGACGTTGGTCAGCGGCACGAATTCCATGTCGCCGCGATTGAGGGAGTCCGAGAAGCGGCTCTGGTAGCCGGCCGGCGGCAAGGTCACATCTCCGACGACGATCTGTCGGTCGGTTTCGAATACGGCGCGTTCGACGCGTCGCTCTATGCGATCTTCCTCGTGCATTCTTTGTCCCTATCGACGCCAGCTCAGGTTCACCTGACTGGACAATCGTCCAGCCTGCAACTGTCCAATCAGCCTAATAGGCAGCCAGGACGACGCAAGCGCTGCAACGGGCTGTTCATCGGCACGCTCGGGGCTCAGACCCCGCAGAGCTGGCCTCGACGCGAAGCCCGCGTCGAGGCAGTCGCTCAGTCCTTGCTCGGAGCGGTCGCGAAGCCGACCATCGAAACCGCCATCGGGATCGCCTCCCCCTCGCCCTCGACCAGCCGTTCGTTGCTGCCGGCCTGGATGTCGAAGTAGCGCTCCAACGTCTCGGTGAGGAGATCCTGGACTTCGCCCCAGCCCTGCTTGTCGACGAGCCCGGGCGTGTGGCTGCAGTGACGATCGGGGTGGGCCTCGAAATCGCCCTGGGCAAGTGAATTGCTGATGTCCTGCCCCATCACTTCGAGCGCGGTGATGATCCACGGCTCGCGAAGGGAAGCCGGCACGTTGAGCCATTCCTCATCTCGGAAGTGGGCACGTTTGGTGGCCCGGTAGAAATGCTCGGTAGCGCCACGTCGCGGCTTCGTATCGACAAGCTCGATGCAGCCATATTTCTCCAGGACCCGCACGTGGTAAGCGATGTAGTTGACCTCGACGCCAAGTACCTGCGCAAGATCGGTCGGACTTGCGACTCGCTTGTTCAGCTCGTGAAGCGCGAGCAGGCGGTCGGGGTGGCTGATCGCCTTAACCAGGGCGATATCGATTCCTGCGTCGGCCGTCTTGCGATTGGCCTTCTTCGCGGCTTTCGGGGGCAAAGTGGCTCTCCTCTTTTAGTAGCAAGCCATTGAGTAGTGGGAGGTAATTCTAGCTGGCCTTTTCGCCCGTGGTGCGGCATTTTCCCCGGTGCTTATCGAATGTTGTAACTGCCTTGAACGGTGGAGCGGTCGGGGGAGTAGAGCGAGAACCACGAGCTGCGAGAGGGGGTGAGCAGCGTGAAGATCGCCAAGAGCGAGCAGGCCATTCCGGTGGTGTCGGTTTCGAAGCTCGGTTAACTAGGACGCCAGGCGATCTCTTTCTCGGCCGAGAGATCGGCCTGGCCCCGCAACTACCCTCCCGCAGCCACCTGGCTGGATGGCGCCTCAAAGCCCATCAATGAGATCACCAGCGGAATCGCCGGCTCGTCTTCCTTTTCGAGGCGGGCGCTGCTATCACCTTGAATCTCGAGGAGTTTGTCCAGCGCCTCAAGCAGAACAGCCATCGAGTCCGTCCAGCCCTGCTCGTCGACAAGCATCCGGGTCCAGCTGTGATGGCGATCGGGTCGAGCCTCGAAGGTGCCCTCCTCGAGCGCTTCGCTGATGTATCGCCCGGCAATTGCCAAGTGGTTCCCGATAAGGCTCTCGCGCAGCGATCGGGGGATGCGCACCCAATCCTCGCCAACGAAAAAGGCGCGCTTAGTGGCGCGGTAGAAATGCTCGGTAGCGCCCCGGCGCGGTTTAGTGCCGATCAGTTCGATGCAGCCGAATTTCTCAAGCTCGCGGACGTGGTAGGCCACCCTGCTGGTGGGAGCGCCGATCTCGTTGGCGACTTCGTTGGGGCTCGCGATTCGTTCGTTGAGGATGTGCAGAGCCAGGTAGCGGTCCCTGTGGGCCATCGCCCTGATCAGCGTCAGGTCAATTTCGTTGCTTCGCTGCAGCTTGATGTCTGTGGGAGCAGGCAAGGATTTCCTCCGTAGTAAGGGGTCTTTGATTACTTTGCTTGCAAATGTTCGATTGCCTCCTAACTGGCAACGGTTTCCACAGGGTTGTTCTTATGCTGCAATCGCCCTAAGAGATGGAATTGCCCCCACCGGCGAGTCCAGAAGCTGCGCACGGCAAGCTAGGCCGCGCGGTGGCGACTGCGGGCTTCCAACGCTTCGGAGATCAGCACGCCCACAAGAAGAGGACCACCGAACAAGACGGTCGCGATCAGCAGGTAGGGCCACCAAAACGCCGAGTTGCCGTCGTTTTCCCCGGCGTCCCAGCCAATCGACCGGCCGACCAGAACGGCGAGAACGACAAGCAGCACCCACCAGCGCCCGACCAGAAAGCCGACCACAGGCGCGGCCAACCAGGCAGCCAACAACGGGACATCGGACATCCCAGGATTGAAGTTCTCCAGAACAAGCAAGGCCCCGCAGGTGATCGCGTAGAAAGCGGTTAGCGCGATGCGCCAGGTCACCTCCAGGATGCTGAACTCCTAGGCGGACGACCAAGCCGCCGCTAGCATTTGTCTCGTGAAGGAACGCGCGAAGGACAACTCATCTGCCGCGGCAAGCTCCGAGGCCATGCGCGTCCAGCGTCTCCGCGCAGACGCGCGACGATCGCTCAGCGTGAACTTGTCCGAAGGCATCGCGCTAAGCCACAAGCTGTTGCGATTCACCGGCGCGGCGCTCAAGAGTTGAGCGAGCCCGCCTCTTCTCAAGGCTGCTATCTCAGCTCTCCTGCCTACATCGGGGCGGCTGGATTTGAACCAGCGACCTTTCGGCCCCAAACCGAATGCTCTACCAGACTGAGCCACGCCCCGGCAGAATCGATTCTAGGGCCATTCGGCGCGCAGGCAATCCATCCAGGCTTGGATCCGGGATCGTAGGTAGGTATCGGGCGTGCGGACCTGAAGTACGCCGTACTGAGATCGCCAAGAGCGACCGGCGAGCTGACCGCTGTTCGACTTCCGCTGGAACTTGATCTCCACCGGGTCGACATCAACCACCTGGCCCCAGAAAACCTGCAGCGCCCGAGGGTTCTGATCGGCATGATGCTGGAAGGAGTAGACGACAGGATTGGCCGCTAGGCGGCGAATCCAAACCGCCCCGAGACGAACCACCGCGGGGTCGGAGTTGCAGATCGAGACCACGTTGCGAGCCCGCTTATAGCCCTCGCCGACATACATGCAGACGAAGTCCCTGAAGGTTGCCTCCTGTAGAAGCGCCGGATATTCCACGCGGCCTCGCTCATAAGCCGCAGCACGTCGACGTCGATGGATTGCCCTCGTCACCTCGCCAGCCCTGTGGGCAGCAAGCGTTCGCTTCTCGGTTTGACCTATGGGTAGATCGCGCACCCAGTGGTAGACCGTGGTCCGCGGAATCGCCAGGCGTTCGGCGAGTTCGTCGATCGTCAGCCGCCTCTCAATACGAAGCTCTCGCGCCTTCTCTCTGATGTACGCCGGATAGGCCATCTCCCGATATCGAACATATGTTCGCGTATGAGTCGGACGCGGGAAGCGTTAGCGTTGGCGCCATGGCGGACGTTCAGCCCCTCAAGGCGCTGCACTACGACCTCGACGTCGTCGGCTCGCTCGACGCCGTCGCTGCGCCGCCCTACGACGTCATCGACGCCGCCGGGCGGGCGCGGTTGCTGGAGCGCTCGCCTTACAACGCGGTTGCGATCGACCTGCCGAAACCGTTCGATCCCGCCGACCCGGCGAGCAACCCCAGCGGCGATCCCTACGCGGAGGCTGCGGCGAGAATCGTCAGCTGGCGCCAAGAGGGCGCCTTGGTCGAGGACGCCGAGCCGGCGATCTGGGCGCTGACCCAGGACTACACCGCCCCCGACGGATCGAGCTACAGCCGCCACGGCATCCTCGCCCGGGTGCGGGTGGAGGACTACGAGACCGGGACGGTCCGCCCCCACGAGCGCACCCACCCCGGGCCTCTGCTGGACCGGCTGGAGTTGACCCGGGCCACTCAGCTCAACCTCTCGCCGATCTTCTCGCTCAGCACCGAGGATGCCTGGCCGCTGGTGGAGCCGGCGCTCGCTGGGGAGCCCTGGGGCGAGGCGACCGACGAAATCGGCACCGTCAACCGGGTCTGGCGAGTCGGCGACCCGGCGATCCTCGCCGCCGTCAGCGAGCGCCTTGCCGGCACCGAACTGCTGATCGCCGACGGCCACCACCGCTACGAGACGGCGCGCGCCTACCGCGACGAGATCGGCGGCGAGGGCCCGCACAACTACACGCTGATGGCGCTGACCGGCCTCGACGACCCTGGCCTCACCGTCTTCCCCACCCACCGCTTGCTCTCCGGCTTTGCCGCCAACCCGGAGCGGCAGCAGCGCCTCGGGGCCGGACTGCGCGAGCTCTTCGAGGTGACCGAGATCGCCACCGAGGCCCTCGACCCGAGCGGCGAGCCCGGGGTCGGCGTCTTCGGTCTCTACGACAGCTTCCACAAGCAGGCTTACCGGCTGACGCTGAAGGACGTCGCCGCCCTCGATGCCCAGCTGGAGGGCAAACCCGAGGCCTACCGCCGGCTCGACTCGGCGATCCTCGAGACGCTGGTGCTGAAGGGCCTGGCCGGGATGAGCGAGCACGACATCGACGCTCGCAACGGCCTCGAGTACGCCAAGAGCATCCCCGACGCGCTGGCGCTGGTCGAGAACGGCGGCGCCGACGTTGCCTTCATCCAGCGTCCGGTGCCGGTCGACCAGGTCCGCGCCGTCGCCGCGACCGACGAGAACATGCCGCCGAAGTCGACCTACTTCTTCCCCAAGGTGATGACCGGGATGGTCTTCAGCCCAGTCGGCTGGCCCGGCCACGTAGGATCGGCCCGTGGTCAAGATCTATACGAAGAAGGGTGACGACGGCAGCACCTCGCTCTGGTACGGCGGCCGCGTCCCCAAGCACCACGGCCGCACGACCGCCTACGGCACCCTCGACGAGGCCTGCTCGGCGCTGGGCGTCGCCCGCGCCCTCTGCGGCCCCGACGAGGCGGAGCTGGCGGCCGACATCCTCCGCCTCCAGGACGACCTCTTCGTCGCCGGCGCCGAGCTGGCGACCGCGCCGGAGGCAGCGGGTCGGCTCGAAGACGGGGTCAGCCGCACCACCGAGGCGATGGTCGCCGAGCTGGAGCAGCGAATCGACCACTACATGGAGCAGGTCGACCTCCCCCCCAAGTTCGTCATCCCCGGTGGCAACCAGCTCTCGGCCCAGCTCGACGTCGCCCGCACGGTAATCCGCCGCGCCGAGCGCGAGATCTCCGCCCTGGCCGAAGCCGGTGAGCTCGCCGACGAGACCGTGATCCACTTCGTCAACCGCGCCTCCGACTACGCCTACGCCCTGGCCCGCTTCGCCGATGTCGACGACCCGGCCCTGTTCGAGGGCCGCGGCAAGGCCTGAGCAGCGGTGATGGTCGTCGCCCGCCGCCGCGAGGGTTTTGCCCACGATGTGGAGATGGAGGGCGGGCACACGCTCGTCGTCGACGAGCCAGTCGAGGCCGGTGGCACCGACACCGGCCCGCGCCCAACCCAGCTGCTCGCCGCCTCGCTCGCCGCCTGCACGGCGATCACGGTCGAGATGTACGCCGACCGCAAAGGCTGGGACATCGGCCCGATCGAGGTCAACGTGGACGTCGAGCACGAGGGCCACGTCCCCTCCACCTTCGCGGTGGCGCTGAAGCTGCCGGCCGAGCTGAGCGACGAGCAGCGCAACCTGCTGCTGAGGATCGCCGGCAAATGCCCGGTCCACAAGGTGCTGGTCGGCGAGGCGTCGGTGACCGTCTCCGAGCGGGTCGAGGCGCTCTGATGGACCTCGGTCTGAGCGGACGCGCCTGTGTCGTCACCGGCGCCAGCCGCGGCATCGGCCGCGAGACCGCGATCCAGCTCTGCGCCGAGGGCGCCGCGGTACTGCTCGTCGCCCGTAACGAGCAGCGGCTGCGCGAGGTGCAGGAAGAGGCCGACGGGGCCGGCTCCCGTAACGGCGGCCGCGCCGCCGTGCTGGCCCTAGACGTCACCGCCGTGGACGCCGGCTCCCGCATGCTCGCGACCGCGACCGCGTACTTCGGGGGCCTCGACGTGCTCGTCAACAACGCCGGCGCCGCCCAGTGGCGCGACCTCGACGACATCCCCGACGAGGACTGGTACGCCCAGTACGAGCTCAACGTGATGGCGCCGCTGCGGGCGATGCGCGCCGCTGCCCCGGCGATGGCCGAGCGCGGTTGGGGCCGCATCGTCAACGTCTGCTCGACCGCCGGCAAGCGCCCCTCGGCGGCGATGCCGGAGTACTCGGTCGCGAAGGCCGCCGAGCTGTCGCTCTCGCGCCTGTTCGCCGACCGCTACGCCAAGCGCGGCGTGCTCGTCAACGCGATCTGCCCCGGCCCGGTCGAATCGGAGATGTGGATGGACCCGGGCGGCCTGCTCGACCAGTCACGCGATCTCAGCGGTGCCGGCAGCCGTGAGGAGGCGCTGGCCGAAGCCGGCGCCAAGCGCCCGATCGGCCGCCTCGCCGACCCCGCCGAGATCGCCGCGGCGATCGTCTTCCTCTGCTCCGAGCGCGCCTCCTACACGGCCGGCGCCGCCTGGTCGGTCGACGGCGGCACCGTGCAAGTGATCATTTGATCGGCGGCGAGGTCGAGGCGGCGGTGCTGTTGCCGCTGTACGGCTGGCCGGACAGTCCCGGGCTGGTCTTCACCGAGCGCCGCGCTGACATGCGGCGCCATGCCGGCGAGATCTCGTTCCCCGGTGGGCGCCGCGACCCCGAGGATGCCGACCTGCAGGCGACCGCCCTACGCGAGGCGCAGGAGGAGATCGACCTCGACCCGGCGACCGTCAAGATCGGCGAGAGCCTGCCGCCGACCAGGACCTTCGTCACCGGCTACGTCATCCACCCGTTCGTGGGGCGGATCCCGCACCCGGGCGAGCTCGGACTAAGGCCCAACCCGACCGAGGTGGAGACGGTGCTGACCTTCTCCCTCGAGCGCCTGCGCGAGAGCTACGAGATGCGCCGCCTGATCCGCCGCGGCATCCCCATCCACACCCCCACCTACGAGGTCGACGGGCACTTCATCTGGGGAGCCACGGCAAGGATCCTCGGCGACCTGCTGGACCGCCTCGGCTAGTTCGAACTGCCGGCCGGCTGGGGAACGATGCGGATATACGGCCTCGGCTCCTCCCAGCCCTCCGGGTAGATCTCCTTCGCCTGGTCGTTGCTGAGCGAGCCGGCGATGATCACGTCGTCTCCCTGCTGCCACTGGGCCGGAGTCGCCACTTTGTGCTGGGCGGTCAGCTGGAGGGAGTCGATCACCCGCAGGACCTCGTCGAAGTTGCGCCCGGTCGTCATCGGGTAGACGAGGATGAGTTTGA
>DASYLY010000111.1:0-23674 GCA_036009365.1 Solirubrobacterales bacterium | reverse complement strand
CCAACATCCGGAGCCCGCGAAGCGGGCGAACGAAATTCGCCCAGAGACCGACCGGGCTCCCCTACGCCCCAGCCCCTGTGAAGGACCTAGACCTCGACCACGACCGGCAGAACCATCGGCCGCCGCCTCAACCGCTGGAAGACGAACTTGCCGATTGCATCATGCAAATCCTCCTGGATCAAATCGATCTCGCGGGTGCCGGCCTTGGCCGCGTCCTCGAGCGAGTCTTCGACCAGGTCGCTCAGCTCCTCGACCAGGGCGTCCGCTTCCTCGAGGAAGGCGACGCCGCGGAAGATCACCTCGGGGTCGGCGACGACGCTGCCGTCGTCGGAGGAGATCGTGGCGACGACGATGAAGATGCCGTCGGCGGAGATCTCGCGGCGATCGCGCAGGGCGGCATCATCGGGGTCGCCGATGTTGACGCCGTCGACATAGAAGGTGCCGGCGTGGATGTCCTCGCCGAAGCTGGCACCGTTCTGGTCGACCTCGAGCGGCAGGCCGTTGCGGCCCTGGAAGACGTCGGCGGGGTCGATGCCGACCGAGGCGGCCAGCTCGGCGTGCAGCCGCAGCCGCTTGTAGTCGCCGTGGACCGGCAGCACGTAGCGCGGCTTGGTCAGGTTGAGCATCAGCTTCAGCTCCTCCTGCCAGCCGTGGCCGGAGGCGTGGATCGGGGCGTCCTTAGCGGTGATCACCTTGGCGCCGATCTCGTAGATGCGGTCGATCGTCTCGTTGACGGCGCGCTCGTTGCCGGGCACCGGCGTCGCCGAGAAGACGACCGTGTCGCCGGAGTGCAGCTCGACGTCGCGGTGGTCGTTGTTGGCCATCCGTCGCAGCGCCGAGAGCGGCTCGCCCTGACTGCCGGTGGAGATCACGACCACCTTGTCGTCGGGGAAGTTCTCGATCTCACGCGGCTGGATGAAGAGCCCGTCGGGAGCGTTCGCCATTCCAAGGTTGGAGGCGATGTTGAAGTTCTTGCGCATCGAGCGGCCGACCAGGGCGACGCGGCGGTCGAGCTTGACGGCAGCGTCGATCACCTGCTGGACGCGGTGGATGTTGGAGGCGAAGGAGGTGACGATGATCCGCCCCTTGCAGCGCGAGAACTGCTCCAGCAAGGCCGGGCCGACGCTCGACTCCGAGGGCGCGATGCCAGGGCGATCGGCGTTGGTCGAGTCGCCGCAGAGCAGGGTCAGGCCTTCGCTGCCGATCTCGGCCAGGCGCGAGATGTCCGCCGGACGACCGTCGACCGGGGTCTGGTCGAACTTGTAGTCGCCGGTCATCAGCACCGAGGCGGCCTCGGTCTTCAGCAGCACCCCGCGCATGTCGGGAATCGAGTGCGAGAGATGGACCAGCTCCAGCTCGAAAGGCCCGAGCTGAACCTTCTCCCCGGCCGGCAGCTCCTGCAGATTGGTGTCGCCGAGCTTGTGCTCGTCGAGCTTGGAGCGGACCATGCCGATCGTCAGCAAGCCGCCGTAGATGACCGGCGGCTGGCCGATCTCGCGCAGCACGTAGGGCAGGGCGCCGACATGGTCCTCGTGCCCATGGGTGAGGACGATCGCTTCGATGTCGTCGGCGCGCTCGCGCAGGTAGGAGAAGTCGGGCAGGACGAGGTCGATGCCGTGCATCTCGGCGGTCGGGAACATCAGCCCCGTGTCGACCACGACGATCTTGCCGTCGAACTCGATCACGGTCATGTTCTTGCCGATCTCGCCGAGGCCGCCAAGCGGCAGCACGCGGAGTTTCTTACTTGGCACTAGTTACTCACTCTCTTCTGAAGTTGGATTACTGGGCAACTGGAAGGCCGATGCCTTCCAGCGCGGTTCTGACCGCTGCCCGCTGCGAGGCGTCCGCGGGGACCAGCGGCAGCCTCATCCGCTCCGAGGCGAGGCCGAGCATCTGCAGCGCCGCCTTGACGGGAATCGGGTTGGTGGTGACCGAGAGACCCTCGTAGAGAGGGGTCAGCTCGGCGTCTATCTCCTGAGCCCGGGCAATGTCTCCGCCCTGGGCGGCGTCCCACATCTCGCGCATCCGGTCGCCGACGACGTGCGAGGCGACAGTGATGCCGCCAGCGCCGCCGAACTCGAGTACGCGGCAGAAGGTGTTGTCATTACCGGCGAGGACCGAGAGGCCGTCGATCGGCCCCAGCTCCTCGTCGTTGGCCTGCTTGACGGCGACGATGTTGTCGACCGCGGCCAGCTCGGCAAGCAGGTCGGGTGGCATGTTGATGACCACCCGGGCAGGGATGTTGTACATCACCAGCGGCAGCCCCGGGACCGCTTCGGCGACCGCCTCGAAGTGGGCGCGCAGGCCGGCCCGGTTTGGCTTGTTGTAGTACGGAGCGACGACCAGCGAGGCATCGGCGCCGCCCTCGGCTGCCATCTTCGTCAGCTCACGCGAGTGGCGAGTGTCGTTGGTGCCGGTGCCGCAGACGAGCAGAACGTCGTCGCCGACCTCCTCGCGGACCGCCCGCAGCAGCAAGATCGTCTCCTCGTCGGTCAGGGTCGGGCACTCGCCCGTGGTGCCACCGATGACGAGGCCGTGAGAGCCGTGCTCAAGCAGATGCGCGGCGAGGCGGCGGCCGGCATCGGTGGCAACGCCCCCCGCCTCGTCGAAGGGGGTGGCCATCGCGGTGATGACTCCTCGGATCTCCTTCATCGCTGCCAGGGTACCTTCCGCATCGCACGAATCATCTAGAGCAGGCCCTCGAGGCCGACGGTGAAGCGGTCCGGCAGCTCGCCGACTCGCCGCACGGCAAGCAGGACGCCGGGCATGAACGAGCGGCGGTCGATCGAGTCGTGGCGCAGCGCCAGCGTCTGGCCCTCGCCGCCGAAGATCACTTCCTGATGGGCAACCAGGCCAGGCAGGCGGACCGAGTGGATCGGCTCATGGACGTTGCCGCCGGCGGCGGCGATCAGCTCGGCGGTGCGCTTGGCGGTGCCCGAAGGGGCGTCGAGCTTGCGGTCGTGATGCAGCTCGACGATCTCGCACTCCGGCATATGGCGGGCGATCGTCTGCGAGATCTCCATCAGCAGCACAGCGCCGATCGCGAAGTTGGGGGCGACGAAGCAGTTGCCGCCGGGGGGCGCTGACTGAGCCGCCTCGCGGGCGGCGTCGAGGTCGAAGCCGGTGGTGCCGACGACGACGCTGACTCCCGCTTGCAGGCAGGCGCGGAGGTTGCCGAGCGCAGTGTCGGGCGTGGTGAAGTCGACGACGACGTCGGCTTCGCCGAGAACGTCGGCCAGCTCGACGCCGAGCGCCGGGTCAGCCTTGGCAGCGAGCACCGTGTCCCCGGCGCCCTCGACCGCCTCGCAGACAGCCTGGCCCATACGCCCTGCGGCGCCGGCTACGGCGACTCGGATCACGCCGCCACCAGCGTCTCGCTGACCGGTGCCAGGGCCTTGCGGAAGATCTCCTCGTCGCGACCGACGCAGGCGGCGGAGAGATTCTCGGTGCCGTAGAGCTCGGTCGCCAGCTCGGTCAGGTCCTCGACGCCGATCGCGTCGACCTTCGCCAGCATCTCGTCGAGGCTGTCGATCGGCAGGCCGAACAGCGTCGCCCGCGAGATCCGCGTCATCCGCGCCGCGGTCGACTCGGAGGAAAGCACGAGGCGGCCCTTGACGCTCTCTTTCGCCCGCAGCAGCTCCTCCTCGGAGACCGGCTCGGAGCGCAGCCGCGCCAGCTCGGTGCCGATGATCGAGCAGGCCTCCTCGACGTTGTCCTCGCGGGTGCCGACGTAGGTCGCGACCAGGCCGGCGTCGGTGAACTGCTCGTTGTAGGAGCCGACCGAGTAGGCGAGGCCGCGCTTCTCGCGGACCTCGCGGAAGAGGCGCGAGGAGGTCGAGCCGCCGAAGATCGCGTCGAGGACGGCGAGCCCGTAGCGGCGCTCGTCGTCGCGGCGTAGGCCCGGTGCCCCAAAACAGATGTGGTACTGCTCGGTGTCCTTACGATGGAAGCAGAGCCGGGCGGCGCTGTCGAGCGCGGCTTCCGGCGCGGCGCCACCACCGGACGGCGGCGAGACCAGCCGTTCGGCCAAGTCGACGATCCGCACGTGGTCGAGGTGGCCGGCGGCACCGACGACGATGTCGGCACCCGTGTAGCGACCGCTGCGATAGGCCTCGATGTCGGGGATCGGGATCGAGGCGATCACGTCCCCCTCCCCCAGCACCCGGCGGCCCAGTGGGTGGGCGCCGAAGACGGCCTCGGCGAGAACGTCATGGACACGGTCCTGCGGCTCGTCCTCGTACATCGCGATCTCCTCCAACACCACCTGGCGCTCAGAGTCGATTTCGGGATAGGTCGGGGCCAGCAGCATTTCCGCCAGCAGGTCGAAGACAGCATCGGTGTGCTCGTCGAGGAAGCGCGCGTGCAGGTGCGTCGTCTCCTTGCCGGTGGCGGCGTTGATCGAGGCTCCGAGCCCGTCGAAGCGCTCGGAGATCTCGATCGCCGAGTAGCGCGCCGTGCCCTTGAACAACAGATGCTCGAGGAAGTGCGAGACCCCGGCCTGCGCCGGGGTCTCGTCACGCGATCCGGCCCGCACCCAGAGCCCGAGCGCGACCGAGCGGACCGAGGGAACCTCCTCGGTCACGACCCGGACGCCCGAGCCCAGCTCGGTTACCTGAGGTGCGCTCAACGCTTAGCGCGACTCGCGCTCGCGCCGACGGCCGCCGCGACGTTCGCCGCCGCGGTCACCGCCGTTGCGACGCGGGCCGCCGTCGCCGGAGCCGACCGAAGCCAGTTCCTCGGGCGATTTGCCCTCGACCGACGGGTCGCTGGAGAGGCGCAGCCCGATCCGGCCGCGCTCCTTGTCGACCTCGACCACCGTCACATCGATCGCCTCGCCGGCGGTGAGGACGTCGTCGACGGAGTCGACCCGCTCACCGGGCTTGACGTTGGAGATGTGCAGCAGGCCGTCGGTGCCCTTGACCAACTCGACGAAGGCGCCGAAGGTGGTCGTCTTGACGACCTTGGCGGCGTTATAGCGATCGCCGACCTTGGCGTCGCGGGTCATCGAGTCGATACGGGCGACGCAGGCCTCGACGAGATCGCCGGTCGGCGCGTAGATCCGCACCGTGCCGTCGTCCTCGACGTCGATCTCCGCTTCGAACTCCTCGCAGAGGGCGCGGATGGTTTCGCCGCCTTTGCCGATCACGGCCCCGATCTTCTCGGGGTCGATCTTGATCGACTCGATCGCCGGCGCGTGCTTGGAGAGCTTCTCCCGCGGTCCGTCGATCGCCTCGGCCATCTTGCCGAGGATGAACTGGCGGCCCTTGAGGGCCTGCTCCAGTGCGTCCTCGAGGATCTCGAAGGTGACGCCGGTGATCTTGATGTCCATCTGCAGGGCGGTGATCCCGTCCTTGGTGCCGGCGACCTTGAAGTCCATGTCGCCGAGGTGGTCCTCGACGCCGGCGATGTCGGTGAGGACGATGTAGTCGTCGCCCTCCTTGATCAGGCCCATCGCCACTCCGGCGACCGGGGCGCTGACCGGGACTCCCGCGGCCTGCATCGCCATCGAGGAGGCGCAGACCGAGCCCATCGAGGAGGAGCCGTTGGACTCGAGCGTCTCGGAGACCGCCCGGATCACGGAGGGGAAGGACTCTTCGTCCGGGACCGTGGCCAGCAGGGCGCGCTCGGCAAGGGCGCCGTGACCGATGTCACGCCGCTTCGGGCCGCGCATGAAACCCGCCTCCCCGACCGAGAACGGCGGGAAGTTGTAGTGGTGGAAGAACCGCTTGGTGGTCTGCAGCCCGAGCGTGTCGAGCCGCATGTCCATCCGCGTCGTCCCGAGGGCGATGTTGGAAAGGATCTGGGTCTCGCCGCGGGTGAACAGGGCAGAGCCGTGGACGCGCGGGGAGATGTCGACCTCGCACTCGATCGGCCGGATCTCGTCCTGGGCGCGGCCGTCGGGGCGCTTCTTGTCGACGGCGATCGCCTTGCGGATCGTGTCCTTCTCGATCGAGCCGAAGGCGGCCTTGACCTCGGCCTTGCGATCTCCGTCGACCTCTCCGTCGGCGGACTCGGGCGCGTGCTTGGCAACCACCTCGTCCTTGACCTTGTCGATCGCCTCGTAGCGCTCGAGCTTGCCCTCGGTGGCGATCGCATCGACCAGGGACTGACCGAACTCGGAGCGGATCTGCTCGAGCAGGGCGCTGTCGAGCTCCGGCTCCTCGTGCTGGACCTTCTCTTTGCCGGCCTTCTGCTGCAGCTCCTCCATCGCGGCGACGAGCTTCTTGATCTCGCTGTGGGCGATGTCGAGGGCGTCGAGGATCTCAGCCTCGGTGACGCCGTCGGCGCCGGCCTCGACCATCAGGATCGCCTCGTCGGTGCCGGCGACGATCAGGTCGAGTTCAAGCTCCTCGTGGCGCTCCTCGGGCGGGTTGACGACGAAGTCGCCCTCGAGCTTGCCGACGCGGACGGAGCCGACGTGCTTGGCAACCGGGACCGGCGAGATCGCCAGCGCCGCGGAGGCGCCGTTCATGGCGAGAATGTCGTAGGGGTGGACGTGGTCCACCGACAACGGCATCGCGACCAGCTGGGTCTCGTAGTGCCAGCCCTTCGGGAAGAGCGGGCGGATCGGCCGGTCGATCATGCGCGCGGTCAGCGTCGCCTTCTCGCCGGATTTGCCCTCGCGACGGAAGAACGAGCCGGGGATCTTGCCCGCGGCGTACGCGCGCTCCTCGACGTCGACGGTGAGGGGAAGGAAGTCCACATCGCGCAGGCCGCCGATGGTTGCCGTGCAGAGAACCATCGTGTCGCCGGCCTGAACCACGACCGCGCCACCCGCCTGCTTTGCGAGTTTGCCCGTCTCGAAGGAAATCTGGCTGTCGCCGACATCCACCGAAACACGGCTAACGTCAAACATGCTCATTTAGTTGTCCTACCTCCGGCCGCCCGGTTGACGGCCATCTGCTTTCAGAACTCTCGTTCTCTTTCGCAGCAGAGAGTACACGGCCCAGCGGTGCGCCTTATACCCGCTATGCGGGACAAAGGAGGACCGCTGCGGCGGCTGGCGGCCACTGTATCGTCCCGGCGGTGCTGAGAAGGTTCGGATTTGCCGCGATGCTGGGCCTGGTGGGGCTCGTGGTGGCACTCGCTATGGCGGCGTCGAGCCCTGCGGCCGTGATCTCGATAGGTAGCGACCTGCGCAGCCTGCCGAGCGCGACCGAGGGAATCTGCGCGCTCGGGTCGGCGACCTCACGCTCGTGCACTGCCTCCCAGGCCGCCCTGGTCCCGGGGCACCTCGCCAAAGGTGGACTGACGGCACCCGCAAGCGGGACCATCGTCCGCTGGAGCGTCCGCAGCGGCGTTGCCGGCCCCGGCACCGCATCGGTGAAGCTGCGCCTGCGCAGACTGGATGGCGACGACGCGATCGCCCCCACCGACAAATTCTTCGAACTGCCGCTGGCGGCACCGGGAATCCACAGCTTCCCCACCCTGATGCCGATTGAGGAGGGAGATCGGCTCGCGGTCGAAACCGTCATCACCGGCGCGGCTGGCGGCCCGGCCTATATCCCGATCCTCAATGCCGAGCCCGGCGTCGGCACTCTCGACGAGTGGACCTCGCGACTCTTCCCCGGCTTGGATCTCGCCCCCGACACGACCCGAGAAGGCACGGAGCTGCTGCTCAGCGCCGAGATCGACACCGACCGCACGGCACCGCGGACCAAACTGACCTTCGCCCCCCGCCAGGACTTCCTGGCGAGTAAGAAGGCGACGGTCTACCTGCGATCGAACGAGGCGGCGACCGCGTTCGCCTCCGGCCAGATCGAGATCTTCAACGAGCGCCGGGCGATCTGGGGCATCTACGGAACCACGCGAGAGGTGCCGCGCCGAGAGAAGACCGCCCTGACGTTGCGCATACCCCGCCGCGCCCGCGAAGCCACGGAAGCCGCAGTTGCCAACGGCAGGAAAGTGGTCCTCAAGGTCACGGTCTCCGCCACCGACGCCGTCGGCAACCGCAGCGGCACCACCGTCGCGGCGATCCGGCCGAAGCGCTAGCCGAAGACAGCCGGCGTCGAGGCGACCCCGGCGCGGATTCCCGACTCGAAGTCACGCCGCACGCGGGCCGCGACCGCCTCGGAGCGGCGCTCGGACTCGAAGCGCTCGAGGTCGAGGCCCAGCTGCTCGGCCCGCTCCCAGAGGTGCGGGTCGTCGACCCGGCCGCGGTCGGCGTAAAGCGAGTCGACCATCGCAAAGAAGCTCCCCTGCGCGCCGGCCGCCTCGGCCGCGGCATGAAGAGCGGGCGAGCGCGGGCGCTTGCTAGCGACGGGGAAATGGCGGAAGACGATCCGCCGCGGCCGCGACGCGATCTCGGCCCAGGCGGCGGCGCAGCGCGGGCAACCAAGGTCGGCATAGACGACCAGCGCCTCCCCCTTCCCCCGCTCGTGGTCCTCGGGCCCGACGGGCGGGACATCCGCACTGGTCAGCTCAGCCATGCGAAAGAGCGTGACAGGCGCGCGGCCGACCTCGACCCCAGCCGAGCGGGGCCGAAACTCCGATGCGCCCTAAGCCAGCGCGTCGAAGATGACGTTGGGACCGGGGAACTCCCCCGGCGACGGCGATTCGTGGGCCCACTCGACCTTGCCGTCCCCGTCGATCAGGACGAGGGTGCGGTTCGCCATCCCCAGGGCGTCGACGTAAGAGCCGTAGGCCTTGGCGACCTCGCCCTTGGGCTCGAAGTCGGCGAGCAGCGGGGTATCGATCCCGAGCTTCTCCTGGAAGGCCTTATGGGCAAAGGAGTGGTCAACGCTGATGCCCAGCATCGTCACGTCCTTTGCCTCGATCTCCGGCTTGACCTCTTGGTAGAGGGAGAGCTGGTCGGAGCAGACGTTGCTGAAGTCGAACGGGTAGAAGACCAGCAGGACCCTCTTGCCGCGGAAGTCGGCGAGCGAGACCTCTTCGCCGTCCTGGTCGCGAAGGGTGAAGTCGGGGGCCGGCTCGCCGGCGGCGATCATCGGCGCAGGCCGAGGTCGGCGACGAGGGCGCGGTAGCGCTCGAGGTCGTTGCGCTCGAGGTAGCGCAGCATCCGTCGCCGTTTGCCGACCAGCATCAGCAGGCCGCGGCGGGAGTGATGGTCTTTGGAATGAGTCCGCAGGTGCTCGGTGAGCTCGTTGATGCGCTCGGTGAGCAGGGCGACCTGGACCTCGGCAGAGCCGGTGTCGCCGTCGGAGCGACCGTACTTGCCGATCAGCTCGTTCTTCTTGTCCTTGGTCAGGCTCATTTCGTAGAAATGCCGTGCACCCGGTGGGTCACGGCCGCTGGAAGCTACCACAGACGCGCTTCGCGTCCTCGACGTCTTGGTGCATCTGGGCGACCAGCTCCTCGACGCCCGGGAAACGCTTCTCGCCGCGCAGACGCGAGACGAAGGCCACGCGCAGGGTCTTGCCGTAGAGATCCTCGTTGCGATCGATCAGATAGGTCTCGATCAGCACCCCGCGGCCACTCTCAAAAGTCGGCCGCACGCCGACGTTGACAGCCGCCGGGACACCGTCGGCGAAAGCCGCGTAGACCCCGTGTCCGGGGATCGCGAGGCGGTCGTCGGGGACGATGTTGGCGGTCGGGAAGCCAAGCTCACGGCCGCGCTGATCGCCGGTCACGACTTCCCCCTCGACCATGAAGGGGGCGCTGAGGCAGTGGCGCGCGCCCTCCATGTCCCCGGCCGCGACCAGCGCCCGGATCCGGGTCGAGGAGACGGTCTCGCCATCGACCTCGACCAGCGGCACGATCCGCGTCTCGAACTCCGAGCGGGCGGCAAGCATCGCCGGGTCCCCTTTGGCTTTGGCGCCGAAGCGGAAGTTCTCGCCGACCGAGACCTTCTCCGCCCCCAGCTTCTCGATCAGGACGTGCTCGATGAAGTCCTCGGCGCTGCGCTGGGCGAACTCCTCGTCGAACGGGATCACCACCAGCTCCTTGACTCCGTGGCCCTCGATCACGTCGCGCTTGACCGCGAACGGCATGATCAGCTTCGGCAGCGCCGCCGGGTGCAGGATCTCGAGCGGATGCGGATCGAAGGTGAGGACGGTATCGGCGGCGTCGATCACCTCCTGGTGCCCGCGGTGGACACCGTCGAAGGTCCCGATCGCGACGTGACGGGGCCGCGGCGTGGCATCCGGAAGCGAGGTGACCTGGATGCTCATCGCAACGCCTCCTTCACGGCGGGAACCATGTCGGCGACAAGTTCGGTGCTGAACTCCCGGCCCGCGTCCTCGACCTGGAACGGCCCGATCGCGGTACGGCGCAGGTCTGAGCAGTAGGCATCGTCGAGCGTCTCGATCAGGGTGCGGATGTAGGTCCCGGCCGAGCACTCGATCTCATAGGTCGCGGCAGCGCCCTCGTGCTCCAACAGATCAGCCCGGTAGACCTCGACGTCGCGCTCCGGAGTCTCGACCGTCTCGCCCCTGTGGGCCTTCTTGTAGAGCCGCTCGCCACCGACCCGGACCGCCGAGGTCATCGGCACCTGCTGGCGCACGGTGCCGGTCGGTAGCTCCAGGGAGGCCGGAAAGTTGCCGGTCTCGGTCAGCTCCCCGTCGGGGTCGCCGGTGCTCGAGTGCCAACCCAGGCGCGCGGTCGCGACGTAGGTCTTCCTCAGGCCGACGAGAAAGCGCTGCAGCTTGGTCGCTTTGCCGAGCAGGATCAGCAGCAGCCCGGTCGCAAACGGGTCGAGGGTGCCGGCGTGGCCAACTTTGCAGCGGCGTTCGCGTCGAATTCTCTCGACCATGTCGTGCGAGGTTATCCCGGCGGGCTTGTCGGCGAGCAGCACGGCGCTCACGGCTTGATCGCCGGACACGCTCAGCCGCCGAGCTGCGATTTGACCTCGCCGCAGAGGAAGGGGACCAGCTCGTCGAGCTCGAGGTCGGTGGAAAAGCCGGCCGCGCGCTTGTGCCCGCCGCCGCCGTTGAGGCGAGCGATCGCGGAGACGTCGACGTCGCCCTCGCTGGAGCGCAGGCTGACCTTGCGTGCCGCCCGGCCGCGGTCGCCGAGGTCGCGGACCACCGCGGCTACCTTGGTGCCGTCGATCGAGCGTAGGTGGTCGATGATGCCCTCGGTCATCTCCTCCCCCGCCCCGGTCGCCTCGTAGTCGGCGGCGGTGATGTAGGCGACGACGAGGCGGCCCTCGCAGAAGCACTGGATTCCGTCCAGGGCGCGGGCGACCAAGCGCAGCTTCTCGATCGGCACGTGCTCGTAGAGGCGCCGGTAGGTGTCGTCGACGTCAACCCCCGCCTCGATCAACTCGGCGGTGATCCGGTGCGTGCGCGGGCTGACGTTCTCGTACATGAACTTGCCGGTGTCGGTGACGAGGCCGACGTAGAGCGCCGCCGCCATCCCCGGCGTAATCGTCGCCCCCAGCAACATCGCCAGCTCGTAGACGATCTCCGCCGTGCAGGAAGCGTCAACGTCGACCAGGTTGATGTCGCCGAAGCGGGTGTTGTCGTGGTGATGATCGATGTTGATGACGTCGTTGCCGCCGGCAGTGAGGAAGTCGACCGGCATCCGGTCGATGTTGCCGCAGTCGAGGAAGATCACCGTGCGGTCGGCCATGTCCGCAGGTGGCTCGTGGAAGACCTCCTCCAGCGGCAGGAAGCGGTACTCGATCGGCAGCGGAAACTCTTTCGCCGCCAGGAACATCACTGAATCCTTGCCGAGCTGGGTGAGCAGATGGTGCATTCCCAGCAGCGAGCCAAGGGCGTCGCCGTCAGGGCCCTCGTGGGCGGTCAGCAGGAAGCGCTCGCGCGAGCGCAGCTCGGCGGCGACGCGCTCGATCTCGAGGGCGGCCACGCCGGTTGCCTCGCTCATTGCGGCGGCTCCGGCTCGGCCGGGGCCTGCTCGTCGATCAGGTGTGAGATGCGCACGCCCTGCGCGATCGTGTCGTCGTAGTGAAAGGTCAAGGTGGGGGTCCGCTTCATCCGCGTCTCGGCCGCTATCCGCGACTGCAGGACTCCGTGAGAGGAGCGCAGGGCGTCCAGCGTGTCCTCGCGGGCGTCCTCGTCGCCGAACACGCTGACGTACACCTTGGCGGTGCGCAGGTCTGGGCTGGTCTCAACGGAGGTCACCGTGACGAAGCCGATCCGGGGGTCACTCAGATCGGTGCTGATCGTGGCGCCCACGACCTCGCGGAGCACCTCGTTGACCCGCCGCATGCGAGCGCCGGCCATCGTAGCCACTCACTCGAGCGTCTGCTCGACCTGTTTGGTCTGGAAGAACTCGAGCACGTCTTCGTCCTTGACGTCGGCGTAGCCTTCGAGCACGACACCGCACTCCTGTCCTTCCTCCACTTCCTGCACGTTGTCTTTGAAGCGGCGCAGGGAACCCAGTTTGCCGGTCCAGACAACGGTCCCCTCGCGGACGAGGCGGACCTGGGCGTCGCGGCGGGCCTTGCCCTCGGTGACGATGCAGCCGGCGATGCGGCCGACCTTCGAGGCCTTGAAGGTCTGTTTGATTTCGGCCTCGCCGACGGCCTCCTCGACCTCGAGCGCCTCCAGCAGACCCTCCATCGCGTTGCGCAGGTCTTCAGTGATTTTGTAGATGACCGAGTAGGTGCGGATGTCGACACCCTCGCGCTCGCCAGCGCGGCGGGCGTCGGCGAGCGGGCGCACATTGAAGCCGATGATGATCGCGTCGGAAGCCGAGGCGAGCATCACGTCGGACTCATTGATGCCACCAGTCTGCGAATGGATGATGTTGATCGCGACCCGTTCCTGCGGGACCTTGGCGATCTCGTCCTGCAGCGCCTCCAGCGAGCCGGCGACGTCGGCCTTGAGGACGATGTTGAGCTCCTTGATGTCGCCCTCCTGAACCCGGGCGAAGACCTCGTCGAGGCTGACCTTGCGCGCCTGGCGGCGGGCCAGGGCCTCGGTCTTGAGACGGTTGGCGCGCTCCTGGGCGAGCTGGCGGGCGCGGCGATCGTTCTCAACCGCCTGCACGAACTCGCCGGCGTCGCTGACGCCGTCGAAGCCGAGCACCTCGACCGGCATGCCAGGGCCGGCGGCCTCGACCCGCTCACCGGTGAAGTCCTGCATCGCCCGCACCCGGCCCCACTGCGGCCCGGCGACCAGCGAGTCGCCGACCTTGAGGGTGCCGCGCTGGACGAGCACGGTGACGACGGGACCACGGCCGGGGTCGAGCTGGGACTCGATCACGGTGCCGGAAGCCGGCGCGTCGGGATTGGCGCCGAGCTCCTCGAGCTCGGTCACCAGGAGGATCATGTCGAGCAGGTTGTCGAGCCCGTCGCGGGTCTTGGCGGAGACCTCGCAGAAGACGGTGTCACCACCCCACTCCTCGGGCGAGATTCCCTCCTGGGCGAGCTCGTTGCGGACCTTTTCGGGGTTGGCGCCCTCTTTGTCGATCTTGTTGACGGCAATCAGCATCGGCACGTCGGCGGCGCGAGCGTGGTCGATCGCCTCCTTGGTCTGCGGCATCACACCGTCGTCGGCGGCGACGACGACGACCGCGACGTCAGTGACCTTGGCGCCACGGGCGCGCATCGCCGTGAAGGCGGCGTGGCCGGGCGTGTCAAGGAAGGTGATCAGCTTCTCGCCGTGATGCACCTGGTAGGCGCCGATGTGCTGGGTGATGCCCCCAGCCTCGCCCGCGGCAACCTCGGTCTCGCGGATCGCATCGAGCAGCGAGGTCTTGCCGTGATCGACGTGACCCATGATCGTAACCACCGGTGGCCGGTCGGCCAGATCCTCCTCGGCGTCGGAGAACTCCGGTTCCTCCGGCTCCTCCTCGGCGGCGGTGACGATTTCGAGCTTGCGGTCGTACTCGTCGGCGATCGCCTTCACCGACTCGTCGGTGAGGGTCTGCGTCAGCGTCGCCATCTCCCCCATCGTCATCAGCTTTTTGATCACCTCGGCCGGGGCGAGGCCGAGCGACTCGGCGACCTCGCGCACGGTCGCGCCGGAGTTGACCCTGGTCGCCTCGGGCTCAACCGGGGTCGCCGGACCCATCGGCGGCTCCTCGAGCAGCGGCCGGCGTCGGCGGCCACCGCGGCGGCGCGGTGGACGTTGCGGCGGCGGTCCGCCCATCTGATCGCGACGGGCGGCCTGCGAGTCGATCACGACGCGGCGTTTTTTCGCACCCCCAGCGGCAGTGCCGGCACCACCCTGAGGAGCGGCCGGTCGCACCGGTTTGGTCGAAGACACCGATTTCGCAGCTGCTTTCGGAGCAGCTGGCGCGGCCTGCGGTTTCTCAGTCGCAGCTGCGGCAGGAGGTTTCTCAGCAGCGGGAGCAGACGGCTTTGCCAGGGTGGGAGGATTCGCAGGCACTTTGCCCCCGTTCCCTTTCGCCGCGGCCACCGCTTTCATCGCGGTGTCCTCGTCGACGTTCGAGGCAGCCGCTTTCGCTTCGATGCCTGCCGCCTGCAGCGCAGCAAGAACTTCCTTGCTGCTGACGTTCTGCGCTTTCGCGATCTCGTGAACCCGCTTCTTAGCCACTAAGCCTGCTCAGCCTCCTCGGGAACCGCCTCAGCCTCCGGAGCCTCGTCGGTCAGCTCGGCCTCCGCGACTCCGTTGTCGTTCTCGACAACTGGGGCCTCCTCGGCTGGGGCCTCCTCGGCTTCAACCACCGGCTCAACGTAGCTCGCCTCAGCCCGCTCGACGATCTCGCTGACCTGCCCCTCGTCGGCGTCGGGGTCGGCAAGGATCGCCACCTCGGTCTCAGAGAGGCCGGCGATGATCGCCACCTGGCTGGTCTCGAAGCGGGCCAGCGACTGGTGCTGAGGCAGCCCGCAGTAGGTCGAGCCCGGCAGGGCGGCATTCGGGCAACGTCGACCGTTGGAGAGAACGGCCATGCAGCGACCGTCGAACTGCTCCTCGCCCTCGAACTCGATGTCCTGTTCCTCGGAAGCGAACTCCGTCTCCGACTTGATGTCGACGCGCCAGCCGGTCAGGCGGGCGGCGAGGCGGGCGTTCTGGCCGTCGCGGCCGATCGCCAGCGAGAGCTGGTCGTCGGGCACGATCACGGTCGCCTGGCGCTCGTCGTCGTCGACGATCACCTCGCGCACGCGGGCCGGCGAAAGGGCTTTGGCGACGAAGCGGGCGGGCTCGTCGTTGTGGGGAATGATGTCGATCTTCTCGCCGCGCAGCTCGGAGACGACCATCCGCACCCGCGAGCCGCGCGGGCCGACGCAGGCGCCGACCGGGTCGACGCCATCCGCGTGGGAGATCACGGCGATCTTCGAGCGGTAGCCGGGCTCGCGGGCGACGCCGACGATCTCGACCAGCTTGTCGGCGATCTCCGGCACCTCGAGCTCGAACAGGCTCTTGATCAGCTCCGGGCTGCGGCGGGAGACGACGATCGCCGGCCCTTTGGTCGAGTCGGAGACATCCGTAATCACGGCCTTGACCCGCATCCCGTGGTCATAGCGCTCGTTGTAGACCTGCTCGGACTTCGGCAGCAGGGCCTCGACTCGCTCGCGCAGCTGGACCAGCGTGTAGCGCTTGTCGGACTGTTGGATGATCCCGGTGATCAGCTCGCCGACGCGGTCCTGGTACTCGTCGTACATCATCTGCCGCTCGGCCTCGCGGATCCGCTGCAGAATCACCTGCTTGGCGGTCTGGGCGGCAATCCGGCCGAAGTCTTCGGGGGTGACGTCGCGAGTCGTGATCTGGTCCTCGTAAGGGGCGATCATCTCCGGGTCCAGCTCGGGATCCTCGGGCTCGCGCATTTCGCCGGTCTCCGGGTCGACCTCAGGCTCCTCTTGGAGCTCGGCGGCCTCGGCCAGCAGCTTCTCCTCCAGCTCCGGCGGCAGGATCAGTTCGAAGACAAGGAAGTCGCCGGTTTCGTGGTCGAGGTCGACGCGCGCGTATTTGGCGGCACCGGGCGTCTTCTTGTAAGCCGAGAGAAGGGCGTCCTCGAGGGCGTCCATCAGCGTGTCGGCCGAGATTCCCTTCTCTGCCTCGAGCGCTTTGACTGCGTCGACGATCTCCTTGGTCACTGGAGCTGCTCCTTGATAGCGGAAGGGGTGTCGGGGCTACGGCGGTACTTGGGACCGGGCGAGGAAACCTCGAGCGTGTAATCAGCCAGCAGATGGCCGAGGTGCCTGGTCACCTGTTCGCAGAGCGCCAGGTCGACGCCGCCGGGATGGTCGACGAAGAGGCGCAGCGATTCGGTCCCCGGTCGCTCCAGGGCGACCAGATCGATCTCGGAGTCGAGCTCTGAGAGCTGCTGTTGAATGTCTTGCTGGAGGTCGGTCATGCCTGTCACGCCTGGTTCGGGGCGAAAAAAAAGTGGGCCAGGCCCACTTCTCGATACTGCAAATCATGAAAAGCAGAAGCCAGTATAGCTCGGCCAATGCGCCAGGCCGACGGGTCCTGTCACGGGGAGGGTGCCTGCGGGCGGGCAAGCGTGTCCGTTCTCGGCACCCTCCCCCGCGCCACCCGTCGGACTAGCGGGTCGGCTGACCTGCCTTGGCCCTGAGCTGTTCGACTTTGCTCAGGATCGTCTCGGCAACGCTGTCCTTCGAAGCGACGGCAACTTCGGTCTCGGAGCTGTAATCGATCAGGGTTACGGCGTTCTGCTCGCTCTCGAAGCCGATTGCCGGGTCGGAGACGTCGTTGAGGACGATCAGGTCCGCCTTCTTGCGGCTCAGCTTGGCGCGGGCGCGCGCAATCGCGTCCCCCCCGTGCTCGGCGGCGAAGCCGACGATCGTCTGGTTATCCCGGCGGCGACCGGCCAGCGAGGCGAGGATGTCCTCGGTCGGCTCCAGGTGGAGGTCGAGGGCGCCCTCCCGCTTCAGCTTCTCGACCGCCGCCTCGGGACGGAAGTCGGCGGGCGCGGCGGCCATCAGCAGCACGTGGGTGGAATCGAACTCGGCGGCGGCGACCTCGGCCAGCTGCGCCGCCGTCTCGACGTCGATCCGGCGCACGCCGGCAGGCTCGGGCAGCGTCACGTTGGCGGCGATCAGGGTGACGTCGGCGCCACGGCGGACCGCGGCGGCGGCGAGGGCGATGCCCATGCGGCCACTGGAGCGGTTGCCGATGAAGCGGACGGGATCGATCGGCTCGCGGGTGCCGCCGGCGGTGACGAGAACGCGCAAGCCGTCCCAGGGACGATCGCCACTGGGAAGCGCCGCCTGCAGCCGCTCCAGCAGGCGCGCCGGGTCGGGAAGGCGACCGCGGCCGAACTCGCCGCGCGAGGCGAGCTTGCCCTCCTCGGGCTCGATCACCTCCACCCCACGCTCCCGCAGCGTCACCAGGTTCGCCTGCGTTGCCGCGTCGACATACATGCGGTCGTTCATCGCCGGCGCCAGCAGCCGCGGCGCCGTACAGGCGAGGAAGGAAGTGGTCAGCATCGAGTCCGCCATCCCCGCCGCCAGCCTGGCGACCGTGTTGGCCGAGGCCGGGGCGACGAGGAAGGCGTCGCAGTTGGCGGCCAGCTCGAGGTGGCCGATCGGGTCGTGACCCGGCGCCGGATCGCCGGGGAAGGCGCCGCGCATCGGGTCGCGCTCGAACTCGGAGACCAGCACCGGGGCGCCGACGATCCCCTCGAAGGAGGCGGCGCCGACGAAGCGCTGCGCCGTCTCGGTCATCACCACCCGCACGCCGTGACCGGCGAGGGTGGCGAGCCGAGCCAGCTCTAAGGACTTATAGGCGGCTATCCCGCCGCTTACACCGAGCAGGACTCTGGCCATGACTTGCCTCCGGGACCCGCGCTAGCGCGGCCGGCGCTAGGCGCGGTACTCGTATTTGAGCTTGCCCTCGGCGAGCTCCTCGAGCGCCATCGAGAGGTAGTTCCTCTCGCCGTGCGTCTCGACCATCGGCGGTGGGTACTCGCCGAAGCCGCCCTCTCCGAGGTTGTGGAAGTAACTGTTGATCTGTCGCGCCCGCTTCGCCGACACGACGACCGCGGCGTAATGGGAATCGGTGTGCTGAAGCAGTTTGTCTACGCGGGGTTTAATCATTGGTCGTGGAGTCTAGTGGTAGACCGAGCTCGGCGCGCACGATCTCCTCCAGCTCGTTGGCGGCGCGGTCGAGGTCGTCGTTGACTATCAGGTGCGCAAAGTCTCCCTGGGCGGCAAGCTCCTGCTTGGCGACCTCGAGCCGGCGGTCGATCGCCTCGGAAGAGTCGGTGCCACGCGAGCGCAATCGCTCGCGCAGGACGGCCGGATCAAGAGGGGCGATGAAGATCTGGATCGAGTCCGGCATCGCCGCGCGGACCTGCTGGGCGCCCTGGACCTCGATCTCAAGCACGACCGAGCGCCCGGCCGAGAGCCTGCGCTCGACCTCGGAGCGCAGCGTCCCGTAGTGGTTGCCGCTGTAGGCGGCGAACTCGAGAAAGTCCTTTTCGTCGATGCGGCGATCGAACTGCTCGGTGGAGAGAAAGTGGTAATCGCGGCCGTCCTCCTCCCCCGTCCGTGGCTTCCGGGTCGTGGCCGACACCGACAGCTCAAGATCAGGCACGCGCTTCAGCAGGAGGGCGATCAACGTCCCCTTGCCCACGCCCGACGGGCCGGTGATTACGAATACCTTCGACATAGGACGGCCGCGGATACTGACCGGCCTGCCGGTCGGCTAGCGACGCAGCAGGGAGACCAGCTCGGTGCGCTGTCGCTCCGAGAGCCCGCCGATCGTCTTCGACGGTGAGATCCGGCACTGGTTGAGAATCCTGTTGGTCTTCACGCGGCCGTACTTGGGTACGGCCAGCAACATGTCGAAGACCTTCGCCGTCATCACGTACTCGGGCGGGTCGAGCAGGATCGTCTGAATGTTGGACCGGCTCGCTTTCAGATCCTTCTTCAGTTTGGCCCGGGCGGTGCGAATGTCGTTCGCCCGTTTCAGGGCCTCCATCCTCTGATCAAGCGACCGCGCGGGGGCGGCGGCAGAAGTCTTGAGCGGGGAAGCGGCCATCTGGGCGGCGAGTATAGCCGCGGCTCGAACCGGTGCAAGCGTCCCGACCCGATTTGCCGTGAAATTCACCTCAACCTCTACTCGAGGTCGAGGAATCGACGGAAGAGTTACCGCAACTGACCGACTTTGGCGGTGCCGTGGATCTCCTGCAGGCTGCGGACCTCGGCATCGCCGAGCTTGCCGGCGGCGATCGCCCGCACCGCTGCCGTAGCCCCCGTCATCGTCGTGATGCAGGGAATCCCGTGACGGACCGCGGCTGTGCGGATCTCGTAGCCGTCGGCGCGGGCGCCGGAGCCGGTCGGGGTGTTGATCACGAGGTCGCAGCTGCGCTCGCGGATCAGGTCGACGACGTGCGGGGAGCCCTCGTGCAGCTTGTTGATGCGGGTGACCGGCACTCCCATCGCCTCGATCGCCTGGGCGGTGCCGCCGGTGGCCATGACCTCGAAGCCGAGGTCGTGGAAGCGGGCGGCGATCTGAGTCGCCGCGGGCTTGTCGGTGTCGGTGACCGTGATGAAGACCGAGCCTTCGCCGGGCAGCTTCACCCCGGCCGCAGCCTGGGCCTTGCCGAAGGCGGTCGGGAAGTCCTCGGCGATGCCCATCACCTCGCCGGTGCTCTTCATCTCCGGGCCCAGCACCGAGTCGGTGCCGGCAAAGCGGGCGAAAGGAAGTACCGCCTCCTTGACGCTGACGTGCCTGGGCGGGCCCTCGGGCAGCTCCTGGTCGGCCAGGCGCTGGCCCAGCATCAGCCGCGCGGCCATCTTCGCCAGTGGCACCCCGATCGCCTTGGAGACGAAGGGCACGGTCCGCGAGGCGCGCGGGTTGGCCTCGATCACGTAGAGCTCGCCCCCGGCGACGCCGTACTGGATGTTGATCAGGCCGATCACGCCTAGCTCCAGGGCGATCTGCTTCGTCGTCGCCCGAATCTCCTCCAGCATCGCCTCGCCGAGGCTGAGCGGCGGCAGCACGCAGGCGGAGTCGCCGGAGTGGACGCCGGCCTCCTCGACGTGCTGCATGATCCCGGCGATCCAGACGTCCTCGCCGTCGCCGAGCGCGTCCACATCAACCTCGATCGCGTTCTCGAGGAAGCGGTCGAGCAGCAGCGGGTGCTCTTGATCGGCTTTGACGTGCGCTTTCAGGTAGCTGTTGAGGTCCTCGGTCGAATAGCAGATCTCCATCGCCCGGCCGCCGAGCACGAACGAGGGTCGGACCAGCAGCGGGAAACCGACCTCTTCGGCCACCGTCACCGCCTGCTCGGCCGAGAGCGCGGTGCCGTAGGGCGGGTGCTTGATCCCGAGCCGCCGCAGCATCGCGCCGAACTGGCCGCGATCCTCGGCCAGGTCGATCGCATCGACCGGGGTCCCGAGCAACGGCACGCCCGCTTCTTCCAGCGTCCGGGCCAGCTTCAGAGGCGTCTGTCCGCCGAACTGGACGATCACGCCCTCGGGGCGCTCCTGGGCGCAGACGGCAAGCACGTCCTCGGCGGTCAGCGGCTCGAAGTAGAGGCGGTCGGAGGTGTCGTAGTCGGTCGAGACGGTCTCCGGATTGCAGTTGATCATCACCGCGTCGCGGTCGAGCTCGCGGGCGGTCATCGCGGCATGGACGCAGCAGTAGTCGAACTCGATCCCCTGGCCGATCCGGTTCGGACCGGCGCCGAGGATCACGACCGAGTCGCGCTCGCCGCGGCGGATCTCGGAGGCGGGCGGTGAGCCGTCGCTGCGGGGGCGCTCGTGGGCCGAGTAGTAGTAGGGCGTCGCCGCCTCGAACTCGGCGGCGCAGGTGTCGACCGACTTGTAGGTGCGGACCAGGCCCTCAGTGCCGTCGCCCTCTCGGGCAAGCGCCTCCAGCTCGCGCAGGAACCAGCGATCGACGAGGCAGCGCTCGTGCACCGCCTCGACGTCGAGGCCGCGGCGGAATGCCTCGAGAACGAGGTCGAAGCGCTCGGCGCAGGGCTTCTCGATCCGCACCAGCAGCTCCTCGTCGGAGCCGTCGGTCTCGGCCGGATCGTCGAGCTCACGCGAGCGCATCGCCTTGGCGAAGGACTCGCGGAAGGTGCGGCCGATCGACATCACCTCGCCGACGCTCTGCATGTGGGTCGAGAGGCGGCCGTCGGCACCGGGGAACTTCTCGAAGGCGAAACGCGGGATCTTCGTCACCACGTAGTCGATCGTCGGCTCGAAGGAGGCCGGCGTCGCCTGGGTGATGTCGTTGGGGATCTCCTCCAGCGCGTAGCCGACCGCGAGTTTGGCCGCCATCTTCGCGATCGGGAAGCCGGTTGCCTTCGAGGCCAGCGCCGAGGAGCGCGAGACCCGCGGGTTCATCTCGATGACGACGATCTCGCCACTCTCGGGGTCGACCGCGAACTGGACGTTGGAGCCGCCGGTCTCGACCCCAATCGCCCGGATTACGCGGATCGCCTGGTCGCGCAGCTCCTGGTAGAGCGCGTCGGTGAGGGTCTGAGCCGGCGCCACCGTGACCGAGTCGCCAGTGTGGACGCCCATCGGGTCGATGTTCTCGATCGAGCAGATGATCACGACGTTGTCGTTGCGGTCGCGCATCACCTCAAGCTCGAACTCGCCCCAGCCGATCACCGACTCCTCGACCAGCACCTGGTTGATCGGGCTCGCCGCCAGGCCCTCGGAGACGACCTGGCGCAGCTCCGTCTCGGTGCGGCCGATGCCGCCGCCGTGGCCGCCCATCGTGAAGGCGGGCCGGACGATCGCCGGCAGGCTGATGCGGCCGTCGGCGAGGGCCTCCTCGACCTGGCCGAGGTTCTCGACGATCATCGACCAGGGGACGCGGAGGCCGGCCTCGCCCATCGTCGTGCGGAACTCCTCGCGGTCCTCGGCGCGGCGGATCGCGGCGGCGTCGGCGCCGATCAGCTCGACCCCGAGCCGCTCCAGGGTGCCGTCCTCGTGCAGCGTCATCGCCAGGTTCAGCGCCGTCTGGCCGCCGAGCGTCGGCAGCAGGGCGTCGGGGCGCTCCTTTTCGAGGATCTTCGTCACCGGCCCCGGCAGCAGCGGCTCGACATAAGTGGAGGTCGCGAACTCGGGGTCGGTCATGATCGTCGCCGGGTTGGAGTTGACGAGGACGACCTCGAAGCCCTCCTCGAGCAGCACCTTGCAGGCCTGCACGCCGGAGTAGTCGAACTCGGCCGCCTGCCCGATCACAATCGGCCCGGAGCCGATCAGGAGGATCTTGTTGATGTCGTCTCTACGCGGCAAGGGCGAGGAACCTCTCGAATAGGTGGCGGGCGTCGTGCGGGCCGGGGCCCGCCTCGGGGTGGTACTGGACGGTGGCGCCGGCGACGTCGCGCAGAACCAGGCCCTCGACGGTGCGGTCGTAGAGATTCAGCTGGGAGAGCTCGGCGACGCCGAAGTCGGTCTCCCAGCGGACCGGCTCGTCGGACTCGATCCGCGGCTCGCCGCCGGGGCCCTCGACCGCGAAGCCGTGGTTCTGCGAGGTGATGTCGATCCGACCCGTCTCCAGGTCCTTCACCGGGTGATTGGTGCCGCGGTGACCGAAGGGAAGCTTGTAGGTCTGCAGGCCGACGGCGCGGCAGAGCAGCTGGTGGCCGAGGCAGATACCGAAGACGGGCCGCTTGCCGATCAGCTCGCGGACGGTCTCGACGACGTAGTCGAGGGCGGCGGGATCGCCGGGGCCGTTGGCGAGGAAGACGATATCGGGGTCCTCGGCGAGCACCTCCTCGGCTCCGGTTGTGCAGGGCAACAGCGTCAGGCGGCAGTCGCGCTCGCGCAGCTGGCGGACGATGCTGAGCTTGATCCCGGTATCGATCCCGACCACATGCGGGCCGCCGCCCTCGAAGCGGACCGGCTCCGCCGGCGTGACGGTGCGGGCGAGGTCGGCGCCGTCCATCGAGGGCTCGGCGGCGATCGCTTCGCGCGCCACCGACTCGGGGATCTCGATCGGGAAGATGCCGCCGCGCATGGCGCCGCGATCGCGGATGTGGCGGACGATAGCCCGCGTGTCGACACCGCTGATCGCGGCGACACCGCAGTCGGAGAGCCAGTCGAGCCAGCCGCCCTCGGCGGTGGCGACGTCCTCGCGGTTCTTGGCGTCGCGCATGACGACACCCCGGGCATGGGCCCGGTCGGACTCCATCGCCGCGGCGGAGACGCCGTAGTTGCCGATCAGCGGATAGGTGAAGACGATGATCTGACCCGCATAGGAGGGATCGGTGACCGACTCCTGGTAGCCGGTCATCCCGGTGTTGAAGACGACCTCGCCGGTGACGGCGCCGTCGTGGCCGCACCGCAGGCCGTCGAGTCGGGTGCCGTCCTCGAGGAGAAGGTAGGCGTCAGCCATGGCGGGTCGACTTTCTCAGGCATAGCACGGATAAGTCGACCCGGCACCTCATGCGGCCACCCCGAGGCTGAAGCTGCGCAGGCGGAAGGCGACCTGGCCGGCGGCGAGGGTGACGAGGACGCGGCCGGTCAGGGTGCGGCCCGCGCACCAGGAGTTGGTCGAGCGGCTCTCGTAGCCGTCCTCGCCCGCGGTCCACTCGGCGCCGAGGTCGCAGAGGACGACGTTCGCCTCCGAGCCGGGAGCCAGCGTCGGCCGCTCGATCCCGAACGGGGAGGCGCCGCCGGCCATCCGCTCGACCAGCACACCGAGCTCGATCGTGCCGGGCAGGACAAGCTCGGTGTGCAGCGCCGCGAAGGCGGTCTCGAGACCGGTCACGCCCATCGCCGCCTGCTCGTAGGGGACGTCCTTTTCCTCGGCGGCGTGCGGCGCGTGGTCGGTGGCGACACACTCGATCGTGCCGTCGCGGAGCGCCTCGATCAGCGCGATCCGGTCTGCGTCGGACCGGAGCGGCG
>DASYLY010000110.1:0-6862 GCA_036009365.1 Solirubrobacterales bacterium | reverse complement strand
ATCCAGAAGATGACCGACGAGCCGCTGCACGAGTGCGAGGAGTGCGGCGCCCCCGCGGCGCGGGTGCTGAGCGCCCCGGCGATCCATTTCAAGGGCTCGGGCTTCCACAACACCGACTACGGGACCCGCAAGGGCGGCGTCGCCGGCGGCTCCTCGGAGGGCAGCTCCGGCGGCGACTCGGACTCGGGCTCCTCGAAACCGGACTCCGGCAAGGGCGAGTCGAAGAAGTCGGACTCCAAGCCGGCCGCCTCGACCGCCGACTGAGGCCGATGTCGAGTCAGGTCCGGGTCGGCCTGGTCTGGAAGTTCGCCTTCGGCGTCGGCGCGATCGTCGCTCCCCTCCTCGCTTACGCGGTGACGGCGCTGCTGGTCGACGGGCACGCGCAGAAGGAGTACTTCGAAGCGGTCTCCCAGATCCTGCCGGTGCTGCTGCTGGCGCTGGCGATCGAGCAGCGCTACTTCACCCGCGCCGGCCGCGAGCGGGCGCCCGAGTCGCCGCTGCAGCTGGAGCTGGCCGGGCACCGCCTCGACGACCGCTCGATGGCCCGCTGGTACACGCTGGCGGCGCGCATCTA
Organism: Solirubrobacterales bacterium; assembly: GCA_036009365.1. Lineage (GTDB taxonomy): Bacteria > Actinomycetota > Thermoleophilia > Solirubrobacterales > 70-9 > VAYN01. The sequence goes on along the minus strand of DASYLY010000110.1, from coordinate 6,288 downwards.
TGCGCTGGTCGTGCTCTTCCTGCTCGGCTTCGGCGAGTGGATCGCGGTAGAAGTCCTCGCCACGGGTCAGTCCTCGTCCGCCGACCTGAAGAACACCGCCGGTTCACTGGCCGCCGGTTTCACTGCCCTGATCGTCAGCGCACTGGTCGGGACGAAACAGACCAGCGAGTGACGCTTGGTGAGTTAATCCGGCTATAGGCGGGATAAGTCGCCAATCGCTAGCCCTTGAGCAGCTTGTGAACGGCCTTGCGGCGGGCCGACTCGGGGATTTCGACCGAGCCGTCGGGGCCGGGCGGGCATTCGCCCTTGCTGCAGAGGACTTCGGCCGGGGCGCTGCCGCCGATACCGGCGGCGAGCACCAACTGCGGCATCGTGAAGAACCCCATGTCGCTGACGAATGCCTTCGGCGCGTCCCAGCCGATTATCGGGCCGTGGATGAAGTTGTAGGGGGCGCGCAGGGGGTCGGTGAGCCTGCTCTTGATCCCGTTGATCACCGCCTGCTGGGCCGCCTCGCGGTCGAAGTCGTCGTAGCCGAGGGTGTAGGCGCTCTTGCCGGGGCCCGGGCATTCGCTGGCGTGGCGGACCCGCGAGTAGGCCAGCGCCTTTTCGCCGTTGAGGGTGTTCTCGCCCTTGTGGAGGCGGATCGACGAGCCGCCCTGGCCGCCGCCGGCGCCGCCGGAGATGTCGGCGCAGAGCTTGACCGGGACGTCGACCTTGACCCCGCCGACGGCATCGATCAGGTCTTCGAAGCCGGTGAAGTCGACGATCGCGACGTGGTCGATCTGGGTCCCGAGGAACTTTTCGATCGTCTTGATCTGCAGCGCGGCGCCGCCGAAGGCGAAGGCGCCGTTGATCTTCTGCGGTGCCTGGCCGGGGATTTCGGCGTAGGCGTCGCGGGGGATCGAGAGTTTGCGGAAGGCACCGCCGCCGGCGCGGATCAGCATCAGGGTGTCGGCGCGGAATTCGCCGTCGAAGCAGGGGTCTTGCGGTTTCTCGCCCTTCGACTGCTGTTCGAAGCACTCCTCGGAGGTGTTGCCGTCGCCGCTGCCGGGCGGGCGGGCGTCGGTGCCGAGGACGAGGATCGTCTGCGCGCTCGGCAGCAAGAAAGGGTTGCCGTGCAGGGCGTCGCGGGCTTCGCCTGAGAGCTTGAAGGACTGCAGCTGGGCCGAGACGGCGAAGGCGAGGAGGCTGATCAGGATCCAGCCGAGGGCGGCGAGGCCGACCCATTTGAGCAGGCGCTTGACGTTGAACGGCGCCCGCGGGGCGCCGGGGCGGCGCGGCTCACGGTCCTTGCGCGGCTTGCGTGAAGGCAACCTTGCACGGTCGCGCAGGGAGGAGAGATCCGCGCCTTTCAGGCGGGAAAACAGCCCCTTGCGGGAGCGGTAGACCTTGTACTCAGGCTGGTTTTCGGGCGGCTCGGGTGGCCGCTGCTCGCCGTCTGGGGTCATGAAAGGCTAGAAATCATGGCGATGTACTCGGTCATCCGTCTCCCAGCCTCCCCCCGCTCGTGAGCGGCGGCGAGACGATCGGGGTCGATCTCGGGGGCACGAAGATGCTCATCGGGGTTCTTTCCGAGGCCAACACCGATCCCCTCTACGAGCAGCGCGAGGCTTCCACCGGCCAGACCGAGGATGAGCTGGTCGAGCTGCTGGTCCGCGAGGTGACGGAGGCGCGGGACGCGCGGCCCGGCGTCGAGGCGGTCGGGCTTGGGATCCCGGCGACGATCGACCACGACGAAGGGATCGCCGTCTCCGCCGTCAACCTGCCGCTCTCCGACCTCGCGATTCGCGACATCGTCAGCGAGCGGATCGGCCTCCCCGTCTTCGTCGACAACGACGGCAACGTCGCCGCCTTCGCCGAGTACCTCTACGGGGCCGCTCAGGGGATGCCGCACATGGTGATGCTGACCGTCGGGACCGGGATCGGCGGCGGGCTGGTGCTGAACGGCGAGATCTACCGCGGCTCGACCGGGGCCGGAGCGGAGCTGGGCCACATCGTGATCCAGGCCGACGGGCCGCCCTGCCAGGGCAACTGCCCCAACCACGGCTGCGTCGAGGCGCTCGCCTCGGGGACGGCGCTCGGCCGCGAGGGCCGGGCGGTGGCGGAAAGCTCGCCCGACTCGGCGCTCGGCAAGGTCCTCGCCGAAGGGGGCGAGGTCGACGGCAAGGCGGTGACGGAGTGCGCGCTGGCCGGCGACGAGACCGCGGTCGGCGTCTTCGAGCTGATCGGTAGCCGGCTCGGGGTGGCCTGCTCGAGCCTCGCCAACATCTTCCAGCCCAATGCGATCGTCGTCGGCGGCGGCGTGATCGCGGCCGGCGACCTGCTGCTGGACCCGGCCCGGCGCGAAGTCCGCGAACGGGCGCTGAACCCGATGAACCAGACGCCGATCCTCGAGGCGACGCTCGGCAACGACGCCGGCATGATCGGCGCCGCGGCGATGGCCCGCGCCGAACTCGCCAAGGCCGCGAGCTGATGCCCGGCGCCCTCGTCGTCTGCCCGACCCCGATCGGCAACCTCGACGACGTCACGCCGCGGGTGCGCGAGGCGCTGGTCAGTGCCGACTTCATCGCCTGCGAGGACACCCGCCGCACCGGCTCGCTGCTGGACAAGCTGCGGATCCGGCCGGCGCCGCGGCTGGTCTCCTTCCACGAGGGGAACGAAGCGGCGCGGGCGGTCGAGCTCTCCCAGCGGATCGAACGCGGCGACCTCGTCGCCCTGGTCTCCGACGCGGGGATGCCGGCGATCTCCGATCCCGGCTACAAGCTGATCCGCCGCTGCATCGACCGGGCGCTGGAGGTGACGGTGCTGCCGGGACCGTCGGTGATTCCGGTCGCCCTCGTCGCCTCTGGGCTGCCGACCGACAAATGGCGCTTCGAGGGCTTCCTGCCCAGGCGGGCGGGGGAGATGGAGCGGGTCCTGCGCTCGGCCGAGACTGTGGTCGCCTTCGAGTCGCCGCGCCGGGTGGGCGAGTCCCTCGCAGCGCTCGCCTCGCTCGCGCCCGACCGCGAGGCCGCCGTCTGCCGCGAGCTGACCAAGATGCACGAGGAGGTCGCCCGCGGCTCCCTGGCCGAACTGGCCCGCCGCTTCCGCAGCGACACCAAAGGCGAGATCGTCCTCGTCATTGGCCCCGCCGCCTCCAGCGAGCACGACAAAGACGTCGGCTTCGCCGTCGACGCGTTGCGGCATCTGGTTCAGTCGGGCGCGCGGCCCAGGGCTGCTGCGAGCGTAGTCGCCGCGCTCACCGGGACGAGGGCCAACGACCTCTATAAAGCGCTGACCGGGCGCGAGGCACGGCGGTAGCGACATACATCTCGAAGATGTGAATATGGGTACGACTATCCAGGAAGCGAGACGAGGACCCAGGTTGCAGAGCGCCTTTAGCCGCCGTTTGGACTTGTCGACATAGAATGGGACGACATGCCGCTCACTGACCCCAAAATCCTTGCTTTCCAAGGCGTCTTTGAATTACGTGAGATAGGCCGTGATCAAGCTCGCGACGAGCAGTTCATTGCGGCCGTCCGGAGGGAGTTCCCGCACGTCCAAAATCGACAGATACTGCCAGCTGAAGCTCCGCTCCAGGCACCCCATTTGATCCTCGCTAGTCAGAGCGCTCAGCTTTCTCTCTCGGCGCTCAGTGCGGAGATCGAGATTCGGTTCTACGGCGAGATGGTTACGGATGTTGACGCGGCCTTGGAGTACGCCGAGCGAAAAATACGCGCGGTGTACGACGCGCTCAGCGCTGTTGGCGTTTCGATCGAAATCTTCGGTGCTGTCGCTCGCATCCATTACCTTCACGCTGACGATGACAATATGACGGCACCACATCGGGTGCTTGCAACTTTGACGAAAGTGGAGGCGGAGAGCGACGAGCTCGAGGATGCGGGAGTGAAAGTAGCACTCAAAGTTGCAGATACTTATTTCGTGCACCTGACGGTTGAAAACTATGAAACGCGGAAAATCGAACAGGCACTTCGCCCGGGAGTGAATTTACCGATTCAGCAGTGGCGCGGTACTACTGAGGAGACTGGCATCGAACTGGCGATCGACGTTAACAACAAGTGGGAGCGCCGCCGGAAGCAGGAAGAAACCGAGGTGAGTGCGTTGGGACTGACAGCGACCATGTCACTCATCCGACACCTAGCCGTTGAGGCAGGGCCTCACCTTGTAGAGACGGGCGAGGTTTCAGTGTCGGGACTCACGGAACTTGCACGGCGAGAGATGAGCGATGCCTGAGCTCACCGCGCCACCTGTGAAGGAAGATGCGCTGCAGGTCGTGTTGGTCACCAGCGTGACCGCCTCTAGTGGGCCGCCCCGGCAGGCGGCTAGCCAGACGACCCTCCTGAATCGCGTCCTCGGGCGAGCGGAATTGATGATGCTTCCCTTCGCTATCGGGGCGTCCATGGCCGCACCGACTGCAGGCGCTGAGTACCGGCACACCCTGATTCGGTCGAAGGCGAATCGCTCAATCGTCCGCCCTGCCGAATGGGACGAGGATGCTTGGTTCTATACCGAAGAGCCTGCGGCTGTAGTAGAGATTCAGGCCCTTAACGCGCTGCTTGCGCTACCGGCACGCGAAGGGTCCTGGCTTGAGTTCGAAACCGACGAGTAACCTATGTATTCGCGCCTCTGGAGCCCCAGGCTACGGCAGGGCGACATTCTGGGGCCCGCATTCCTCCCGACGATTGGTAAATCGTTCGAAACGGTGATCCAGGAGTCGTCACTGACTGGAGATACCGATGCGCAAAGACGTCGGAAGGTGGTGATCGATGGTGACTATCACTATCTCACGGTGATTTCGCATTGCTGCGAGTTCAACGAGGGAAAGCGCAACAAATTCCTGCTAGCGCGGCTAAAAGGCGTGCCGGGAAATCTTAGTGATGAGGAAAAGCGTGCCCTCCGACTCAGCAACGATGTCGCGAAACGTGTTGCGGAAGACGAGGACATAGCGGGTGTCGATGCTTTTGTAGTCGAGCCAATTCCCGGTTTGTTCGAGGCAGAGCAGGTCGTAGCCTTCACCACCATCACTGCCTTTCCAATGAGCATGCGAAACGACCTGGCCGAGGTGAAAAAGGCTGAGCTCGACCACTCCACCCGGGTACAGTTCAGAGAAAAGCTTGCCTGGTTCCTTGGGCGTGCGGCGAACGACATCTCGGATGAGGAAAAGGAACTGCCCCCAGAGCCGGATGAGGCTTAATAGCGCACCAGCACAGCGCTTATTCCGGCCACCGGCTGAAGGTTCTGCTAGCTAGCGCTGGTAGCGTCCCAAATGGAATGCCTTTAAGAAGCTTCTACGTCACCACCCCGATCTATTACGTCAACGCGGAGCCTCACCTGGGGCACGCTTACTCGACTATGGCCGCCGACATCCTGGCCCGGCACCACCGGCAGCGGGGGGACGATGTCTTCTTTCTCACCGGCACCGACGAGCATGGGGAGCCGGTGGAGAATGCGGCGAAGAAGGCGGGGGTGACGCCGCAGGAGCTGGCGGATACGAACACGGCCAAGTTCCAGGAGCTGATGCCGATCATCGACGCCAGCAACGACTTCTTCATCCGCACCTCCGACCCCCGTCACACCGAGCGGGTCGCCGAGATCATGCAGCGGGTCTACGACAACGGCTGGGTGACCAAGGGCACCTACGAAGGCTGGTACTGCCCGCGCTGCGCCGACTTCAAAACCGAGCGCGAGCTCGGCCCCGGCAACACCTGCCCGATCCACGAGATCCCGCTGGAGAAGGTGCGCGAGGAGAACTGGTTCTTCCGCCTCTCCGCCTTCCAGGAGCGGCTGGAAGAGCTGTACGAGGGGCAGCCGGACTTCGTCGTCCCCGACTTCCGCCGCAACGAGGCGGTCGCCTTCATCAAAGGCGGGCTCGAGGACGTCTCGCTTTCGCGGCCGACCCTGAAATGGGGCCTGCCGCTTCCCTGGGACCCCGAGCAGCGGATGTACGTCTGGTTCGACGCCCTCCTCAACTACGTGACCGCGCTGACCTTCGCCCGCCCCGGCCAGGACCTGAGCGAGCGCTTCTGGCCCGCCGACCTGCACGTGATGGCGAAGGACATCCTCAAGTTCCACGCGGTGATCTGGCCGGCGCTCTGCATGGCCGCGGGGCTCGAGCCGCCACAACGGATGACGATCCACGGTTTCCTGTTGATGGGCGAGAAAAAGATGTCGAAGTCGCTCGGCAACGTGCTCGATCCCTTCGCCGTGATCGATCGCTTCGGGGCCGACGCCCTGCGCTTCTACCTCTTCCGCGAGGTCAGCTTCGGCCAGGACGGCGCGATCTCCACC
>DASYLY010000109.1:0-5786 GCA_036009365.1 Solirubrobacterales bacterium | reverse complement strand
GTCGTAGTTCCCCGTGTAGACGTACCGCGCCAGGGCCTGGGGCGCGAACAACGCCAGGCTCAGGACCGCGAGGGCGGCGATCAGGGGAACGCGGGCACGGAGGGAACGGCTCTCGGTCGGCATGGGCGCGAGTCTATTTCGCGCTTGGGACAGACGCCAGGGCCCGGCCGAACCGTCAGCGCACCCGCCCCACCGTCAACAGGTACTCCATCTCGAAGCGGGCATCCTCATCACTGCCCCGGTTCCACTCGGCGCAGAACTCGTTCAGGGTGCGGTCGAACTCCTCGGCGCGGCCCTCTTTCTCGGCGTTGGCGCGGGCGGCGATGGTCGGGCCATAGCGCTGCTTGAAGTGCTCGCCGTACTCGTCGGGGCGGGCGAAGGCGGTGACCTCGAGGACGCCTTTCTCGATCGTCTCCAGCTCGACCCGGTCGCCGAGCAGGTCGCGGAGGTGGTCCTCGCCACCCCACAGCGGCGGCGGCTGGGCCCCCTCGGGCGGGGGCGGCATGAACTGGCCCATGGCGCGGAAGAGGGCGCCAATCATCCCCTCCGGCGTCCAGCTGAGGAGGCCAAGCTTGCCGCCGGGCTTGCAGACCCGGACCAGCTCGTCAGCGGCCTTCTGGTGGAAGGGGGCGAACATGACGCCGATCGAGGAGATGACGACGTCGAAGCCGTCGTCCTCGAATGGGAGGTCGTGGGCGTCGGCCTCGACCCACTCGAGCTCGACCCCCTCGGCCTCGGCGCGGGCGCGGCCGGCCTCGAAGAGCTCGGGGGTGAGGTCGCTGGCAACCACGTCGGCGCCCGTCTTGGCGGCGACGATCGACGCGTTGCCGGTGCCGGCGGCGACGTCGAGGACGCGGTCGCCGGGGCCGATGCCGCAGGCCTCGACCAGGCGCGGGCCCAGGGGCAGGAGGAAGGTCTCGACCATCGAGGGGTAATCGCCGGAGGCCCACATCGCCCGGTGTTTCTGCCGCAGGTCCACTATCTCTCCTTCGTTTGCTTGACGATCCCTTTCTACGCCCTCACTGGGGATCGATCAAGTCTCGACTCTCAGGAGCCGCTCTCCGTCGCCACCTGCGGCGCCTCCCGCTCGACCTCGATGCGGGGGAGGATCCGCTCGAGCCAGTCGGGGATCCACCAGTTGTGGGGGCCGAGCAGCTGCATCACCGCCGGCACCAGGACCATCCGCACCAGGGTCGCGTCGAGGAAGATCGCCGCCGCCAGGCCGATCCCGAAGAGCTTGAGGAAGACTTCGGGCGAGGCGACGAAGGCGAGGAAGACGACGACCATGATCGCCGCCGCCGCGGTGATCACGCGGGCGGTCTTGGCGAGCCCGTCGGCGACCGCGCGGCGGGTGTCTTCGTCCTTCAGGTACTCCTCGCGGATCCGCGAGATCAGGAAGACCTCGTAGTCCATCGAGAGCCCAAAGAGGATCGCGAACATCATCACCGGCATGAATGGGGCGATCGGCACTTCGTGGTCGATCCCGATCAGTTCGCCGACCGCTCCTCCCTGCGAGACCAGGGTCATCACGCCGTAGGCGGCGCTGACCGAGAGCAGGTTCATCACCGCTGCCTTGAGCGAGATGAAGGGGGAGTGGAAAGCGACCAGGAGGAGCAGGAACGAGAGCCCGACGACGCCGGCGATGAACCACGGCATCCGGCCGGTGATGAAGGAGCTCTGGTCCTCGAGCGCGGCGTTGACGCCGCCGACCAGGACGTTGACCCCCGAGTCGCCGACCGCGGCCGGGATCACCGTTCCACGCAGCCGGTCGACCAGTTCCGAGGTCTCCTCGTCCTGGGGCGAGGTAGTGGGGATGACGGTGACGATCGCCGCGGTGCCGTCGGAGTTGAAGCGCGCGGCCGGCACGTAGGCGACACCCTCCTCTTCCCGCAGGGCCGAGACGAGGCCGGCGACCGCCGCCTTCCCTCCCAAGTCGGGCAGTTCGACTGCGACCACCAGCGGCCCGTTGGCGCCGGGCCCGAAGCCCTCACTGATCAGGTCGTAGGCCTGGCGGGTCATCGTGTCCGGCTGGTCGTTGCCGGCGTCGGGGAAGCCGAGGCGCATGCCGAGCGCCGGCGCGGCGAGCGCCAGCAGGATCGCGGTGGCAACGATCGCCGCCGTCCAGGGGCGTCGCTGTACGGCGTGGCTCCAGCGGGCGGCGGGCGATTCGCCGCCTTCCTTGGCGTCGAGGCTGCGGCCCAGGAGCGGGATCCGCAGGCGGTCGACATTCGGCCCGAGGTAGGAGAGCAGCGCCGGCAGCAGGGTTATCGAGGCCACCATCACGACCAGCACCGCGAGCGCGGCCGAGATCGCCACCCCGTACATGTATGGCAGGCCGGTGAGGAAGAGGCCGAGGATCGCGACGACGACGGTGCAGCCGGCGATGATCACGCTGCGCCCGGCGGTGGTCACCGCCTCGACCACCGCGTCGTGGCGGTCCTTGCCGTCCTTCATCGCGGAGCGGAAGCGGGTCAGGACCAGCAGCGCGTAGTCGATGCCGACGCCGATCCCGATCAGCCCCGAGACCGCCGTGGTCCAGTTGGGGACGTCGATCACGTTGGCCAGCAGCACGATCAGCCCGCCGGAGGAGATACCCAGGCCGACGAGGGCGATCGCCAGCGGCAGCCCGGCGGCGACCAGCGAGCCGAAGGCGATCAGCAGCACGATCGCCGCGCCGAGGAAGCCGAGGCCCTCGGGGCTGCTCGATTCCTGCGCGGTGTAGATCGCTTCGCCGCCGAGCTTGATCTCGAGGCCGCCGGCGCTGTTCGATTCGGCCGCGTCGATCAGTTCTTCGCCCTGCTCCTTCTTCACCTGCCAGCCGGGCACGGTCAGCGGCAGGGTGGTGGTGGCGATCGTGCCGTCGTCGGAGACCCGGATCGCGTTGCGCGATTCGATGTCCTCGATCGCTTCGGTCTGCTTGAAGAAGGCGTTCATCCGGCGCTGCGAAGCCGGGCTCTTCACCCCGGCGGGGTCTTTCCAGACGACGTAGATTTCCTGGCCGGAGTAGCCGCCGAACTCGCGTTCGGTCAGATCGCTCGCCGCCTTCGAATCCGAGCCCGGGGTGTTGTAGTCGGCTTCGTACTCTCCGGCGAAAGCGGAGCCGAGGCCGATCACGACGACGGTCGCGACGATCCAGGCGAGGACCATGCGGCCGCGGCGGCGGTAGGCGATGTCAGCGAGGCGGGCGAGACGACGGGTCATGCGGAGCTACCTCCGTGTGAAGAATCTTGACGACTGGTTTACCCCTGGAAAGGTTCCAGAGAGAAACTATTCATATCAAAAAGTAATCCGGGTAAGCTTCCTGGTGCAATGACCGAGAATCGCATCAACGGCGACCGGGCGCCCTCGACGCTTGCCTTCCTCCTCTCCCAGGTGGGAATCCACGCCTCGCGGCAGTTCGCCGAGCGGATCGAGGCGGCCGGCATCAACCCGCCGCTGTTCCGCGTCCTCAACCTGGTCGACGCCGCCGAAGGCCGCTCGCAGCAGGCGATCGGCCAGGCGATTGAGGTTCCTGCCAGCCGCATGGTCGCCTTCGTCGACGAGCTGGAGCAGCGCGGCCTGGTCGAGCGGAGGCCCGACCCAACCGACCGGCGGGTCCGGGCCCTCTACCTGACCCCCGAGGGCAAGCGCACCCTGGCGCGCGGGCGCAAGATCGCCAAGCAGCACGAGGACGAGCTGACCCGCGGCCTGGCCGCCGCCGACCGCAAGCGGCTGCTCGACCTGCTGCAGAAGATGGTCGACGCCCAGGCGATCGGCCGCGGGGTGCATCCCGGCCTGAGCGGGGCGGGCGGCGCCGCGAAGTAGAGGGCCGCAACCGTGCTTGCAGGGCGCCTCGGCGCCCGGCGCGAGCCTTTTGACCCGCCTACGGTTTACGGGAAGCCGGCGCCTATGCCGGCTTTTCCCTTCTTTCATGCCCAATCCGACCGCAAAACCGCGCCGGCGCCGGCTTTCGCTGCTCTCGGCGACGGCGCTTGCCCTGCTGCTCGGCTGCCTGGTGGCGGTCGCGAGCGCCCCTGCCAAGAGCAACTCGGACAAGCTGGAAGCGGTCGAAGACAGGATCGGCGCGGTCGAAGAACGCAAGGGCGTCCTCACCTCCGACATCGAAGCGATGGGCGACGAAATCTCGGCCCTCGAAGGGCAGGTCTCGGCGCTGCGCAATCAGGAGGCCGCGGCCGAAGCCGAGCTGGCGAGCAAGCAGGCCGAACTCGATCGGGCCGAAGCCGAGCTGCGCGAAGCGCTGGACAGGCTGGAGACCCTGCGCGGGCGGCTCAAGCGGGCGCTGGTCAACCTCCGCGAGCGGCTGATCGCGATCTACACCCACGGCTCGCCCGACATCACCACCGTCATCCTCAGCTCGCAGGACTACGGCGACATGGTCGCCCGCACCGAGTACCTCGACGCGATCAACGAAAGCGATCAGAAGCTGGCCGAGCGGGTGCGAAGCCTGCGCGACGAAGCCAAGAAGTTGGTCCGGGTCCGTAAGACCTCGAAACTGACGATCGAAAAGGCGCGCGACCAGATCGCCGCCAAGGAGCAGCGGCTGGCGACGACCCGCTCGACCCTGGAGTCGCGCCAGGGCGCGCTCGTCGCGGCACGGGGCAAGCGCCGCAAGGCGCTGAACGGCATCCAGGGCGAGCTCGACCAGCACGAGGAAGTCGCCGCCGACCTGCGCGCCGCGATCGCCGAGGAAATCGCCGAAGCGACGGGCGGCACGCCGCTGCCGGCCGGACCGCTGCCCTCGGCGAGCGCCGCCGGCTTCATCTGGCCGGTCGAAGGCACGGTCACCTCGCCCTTCGGCTACCGCTGGGGGCGGATGCACGAGGGGATCGACATCTCGGTGCCGGAAGGCACCCCGATCCGAGCGGCGGCCGACGGCACCGTGATCCTGATGCAGTCCGAGGCCGAAAGCGGCGGCTACGGCAACTACACCTGCATCGACCACGGTGGCGGGCTCTCAACCTGCTACGCCCACCAGTCGAGCTTCGCGACCTCGGTCGGCGCCTCCGTCAGCCAGGGCGACGTGATCGGGCTCAGCGGCAACACCGGCAACAGCACCGGCCCCCACCTCCACTTCGAGGTGCGGGTCAACGGCGTCGCGACCGACCCCCTCGGCTATCTCTAGACCTCTACGCTTCACCGCGTGGCGGAGCTGATCCTCTACGCGATTTCGGCGTTCGTGCAACGTCGCCATCAACGCCGTCTGGAAGCTGCACCCGGGGTAGACGTGTCGCTCTTTGCGTCCATATGGGCGGATAAAGCGACAGGCAAGTGCGCTTAGGGCTGCAGGCGCTTGTGGCTCCACCCGCCCTCGCCCCTTATGTAGAGCAGGCGACGGTGCAACCGCGTCGGGCTGCCGTGCCAGAACTCGATCAGGTCGGGATCGAGGCGGAAACCGCCCCAGTCCGGGGGACGGCGCAATTGCTCGCCTTCGAGCGCATCGGCTCTGCGGTGTAGCTCGCTTGGGTCCGCCAACCCCTTGCCTTGGCTGGAAGCGACGGTCGTCGCCCGTCCCGCCGCCGGCCGCGCGGCGAACAGCGCGTCGGACTCCGCTTCGCTCAGTCGCTCGACCGGCCCCTCGATCGTGATCTGCTGCAACGTCTCGCGCCAGAAGAGGGTCCCCGCGGCGCGGGGGTTGGTAGCAAGGTCGCGGCCCTTGCGGCTCTCGTAGCTGCCGGAGAAAACGACGGTGGGCGTCAGCTGCTTGACGAGGAGAGTCCGCACCGATGGCCGTCCCTCGCCGTCGGCGGTTGCCAGAGCCAGCGCCCGCGGCTCCCGCACGCCTCGTT
>DASYLY010000108.1:0-19259 GCA_036009365.1 Solirubrobacterales bacterium | reverse complement strand
CGAGGAGCTGTTGCAGGCAGTGCAGGCGGCGACCTCGCTGCTGAAGGGCTACCGCACCCACGGCCACCTCGCCGCCGACCTCGACCCGCTCGGCTCGCAGCCGAAGGGCGACCCGGCGATCCAGCCCGAGAACCTCAACCTGACGCCGGAGCTGATGGCCCGCATCCCGGCCTCGATCCTGCGCATCGGCGTCCCCGGCGAGACGCTGCTGGAGGCGCTGCCACGGATGCGCGAGTCCTACTGCGGCACGATGGGCTACCAGTTCGAGCACCTCTCCTCGCACCAGCAGCGGATCTGGCTGCGGGAGATGATCGAGACCGGAGCCCACCGCCAGCCCCTCGCCGACGAGGAGAAACAGCGCCTGCTCGACCGTCTGATCGACGTCTTCCAGTTCGAGCGCTTCCTCGAGAAGGCCTACCTGGGGCAGAAGATGTTCTCGATCGAGGGGCTCGACGCGGTGGTGCCGATGCTCGACGAGCTGGTCACGCTCTCCGCCCGTGGTGGTGCCGAGGAGGTCGTCTTCGGGATGGCCCACCGCGGCCGCCTCAGCGTCCTCGCCCACAACCTCGGGCGCCCGGTCGAGTCGATCCTGGCCGAGTTCGAGGGCTCGAAGCGGATCGAGGCGGTGAAGGCGGTGACTGCGCTCCCGCACGGCGGCACCGGCGACGTCAAGTACCACTACGGCCATCGCGGCGTCTACGAGACCCACCGCGGCGAGAAGGTCTCCGTCCGGCTCTACCCGAACCCCAGCCACCTCGAGTTCGTCAACCCGGTCGTCACCGGCGGCGCCCGCTTCCTGCAGTCCGACTTCGAGGGCTCCGAGCTCGGACACGACCCGAAGCGCGCGGTGCCGGTGCTGCTGCACGGCGACGCTGCCTTCCCGGCCCAGGGAGTCGTCGCCGAGACGCTCAACCTGCAGGCGCTGAAGGGCTACAGCACCGGCGGCACGATCCACATCGTCCAGAACAACCAGGTCGGCTTCACCACCGACCCGATCGACTCCCGCTCGACCCCTTACGCGGCCGACATGGCAAAGGGCTTCAACGTCCCGATCGTCCACGTCAACGCCGACGACGTCGAGGCCTGCATCGCGGCGACGCGGCTGGCGATGGCTTACCGCGAGCGCTGGGGACGCGACGTCGTCATCGACCTGATCGGCTACCGCCGCTTCGGCCACAACGAGACCGACGAGCCCGCCTACACGCAGCCGATGATGGCGGCAAAGATCAAGTCCCACGCGCCGGTCTCGGAGATCTACGCGGAAAAGCTGATCGGCGAGGGGACCGTCTCCGCCGAGGACATCGAGCGCACTGCCGAGCAGCGCAAAGAGGAGATGTCGGGGGCGCTGAAGCGCCTGCGGGAGAGGATGGAGTCGGGCGAGTACGAGGACCCGACCGTGGCCACCAGCAGCACCGGCGAACTGCTCGACCGCACCGCCAGCCCGCCGGTCGACACGGCGGTCGCCGGCGAGAAGCTGATCGCCCTCAACGAGGCGCTGCTGAAGACGCCGGAGAGCTTCAACGTCCACCGCAAGCTGCGCCGCCCGCTCGGCCGCCGCCGCGAGGCGATCGAGGAAGGCGGCATCGACTACGGGCACGCCGAGGCCCTGGCCTTTGCCTCGCTGTTGACCGATGGAGTCCACATCCGCCTTACCGGCCAGGACACCGAGCGCGGCACCTTCTCCCATCGCCACCTCGTCCTGCACGACGAGAACACCGGGCTCAGGTACTGCCCGATGCAGAACCTCGAGGACTCCTCAGCCCCGTTCGAGCTCTACAACAGCCCCCTCTCGGAGATCGCCTGCCTCGGCTTCGAGTACGGCTACTCGGCGGCGACGCCGAACTCACTGGTCCTCTGGGAGGCCCAGTTCGGCGACTTCGCCAACGCCGCCCAGGTGATCATCGACAGCTTCATCGTCTCCGGCGAGTCGAAGTGGGGGCAGACCAGCCGCCTCACGATGCTGCTGCCGCACGGCTACGAGGGGGCCGGCCCCGAGCACTCCAGCGCTCGTATCGAGCGCTTCCTCGCCCTCGGCGCCGAGGGCAACATCAGGATCGCCTACCCGACCACCGCCGCCCAGTACTTCCACCTGCTGCGCCGCCAGGCGCTGATCCGCAAGCCGCGGCCGCTCGTCGTCTTCACTCCGAAGGGGCTGCTGCGGCTCGACCGCGCCACCGTCGGACTCGAGGAGCTGACCGACGGCAACTTCCACTACATCCTCGACGACCCGACTGCCGAGGGACGGCGGGAGAAGGTCGAGCGACTGGTGCTCTGCACCGGCAAGGTGTTCTTCGACATCGACGGCAGCGAGCGCCGCGACGATGCGGAGAAGGTCGCGATCGCTCGGGTCGAGATGCTCTACCCGTTCGCCCAGGAACAGCTCGAGGGCCTGATCGCCTCCTACCCGAACCTGAAGGAGATCGCCTGGGTCCAGGAGGAGCCGCGCAACATGGGCGCCTGGAAGGTGATGTCACGGCGGATGCCGTCGGTACTGCCCGAGGGAGTGAAGCTGACTTACATCGGCCGCCAGGGACGGGCCAGCACGGGTGAGGGTTACTCGGGCGCGCACTCGCGCGAGCAGGAGCGGATCGTGCTGACGGCTTTGACTCCCGACGCTTGAGGGACGATGAGAAAGCCCGTCCCGGGAAAGCTGTTCAAGTGGGTCAAGGTCATCTCCTGGATCGAGCTTGCGGTCTTCGCGGGACTGATCGTGTTCTGGCTGGTGCCCGGGTTCGAGACCGAGACGATGCTTTTCGGCTGGGCGCACGGCCTCGGGTTCATCATCCTCTGTGTGGTGATCTGGGTTGCCGCGGTCAGACGCGAGGCCCCCTACACGCTGCTGGCGGCGACGCTGACCCCGGTCGGCCCGGTCGGCAGCGTGATCGGGATCGAACTGATCGAGCGCAAGGGCTGGGGCGTCGCCGCAGCCACGGCCGAAACGCATTCAGGCACGGCCTCCCCAAAGCGCGGCTGAATTAAGTCCCACAGCGGTCGATTGCTCTTGACCGGAGCGGCTTGGCGCGGTATAGGTAGATAGTGACTGTTCTCCTGGGCAGTCCCGCCTGGGGGAGCGGCTGCGTCGGCATCCCTCCCTGGCTACCGACGCGCAGGTGCAGTGTGGGTCGCGCGGACCCCCCTGCCTCCCGCGGCCCACACTGCCCACATGCCTTCTGGCGGTGTGGGGCTGGCGCGTGGCGGTGTCCTCGGTCGCCCGAATGCGGGCTATTCGGGCTTCCTGCGTCCTAGCCACGCTTGCCCACTCGCCAGAAGGCATGTGGAGCGTTGCTTACTTCTAAGAAAGCGCTCGTTACTTCAGATTTCGTAGAACGGTTTGGAGGATGCCGCCGTTTAGGAGGTAGGTGACCTCGTTGGGGGTGTCGAGGCGTACGGTTGCCACGAACTCAGTCGTGGCTCCGTCGTCGGTGGTTGCAGTCACCTTCACCGACTTCACCTGGCCGCCTTGGAGGTCGCCGACGTCGAAGGTCTCTGCGCCGGTGATGCCGAGGGACTGGGCGCTCTCGCCGGGGGCGAACTGCAATGGCAATACGCCCATGCCGATCAGGTTGGAGCGGTGGATGCGCTCGAAGCTCTCGGCGATCACGGTGCGGACGCCGAGCAGTTTGGTTCCCTTTGCGGCCCAGTCGCGAGAGGAGCCGGAGCCGTACTCCTTGCCGGCCAGCACCACCAGCGGCACGCCCTCGGCGGCGTATGACATCGCCGCGTCGTAGATCGCCATCTCCTCGCCATCAGGGAAGTGGCGGGTGAGGCCGCCGGCGCGCTCGACCAGGAGGTTGCGGAGGCGGATGTTGGCGAAGGTGCCGCGGATCATCACCTCGTGGTTGCCACGCCGGGCGCCGTAGGAGTTGAAGTCGCGCACCTCGACCCGCTGCTCGGTCAGCCAGTGGCCGGCGGGACCGTCGCGTTTGATCGCCCCGGCCGGGGAGATGTGGTCGGTGGTGATCGAGTCGCCGAGCAGGGCCAGCACCCGGGCGCCGACGATCGGGGCGACGCCGGGTGGATCGGCCGGCATTCCTTCGAAGAACGAGGGCCGGCGCACATAGGTGGACTCGGGCCAGTCGTAGCGGTCCCCCTCGGGCACGTCGACGGCGTTCCAAGTCTCGTCGCCGGAGAACACCTCGGCGTAGTTGCGGGTGAACATCTCCGAAGCGACGGAAGCGCCGACGACGTCCTTGATCTCCGCCGCGTCGGGCCAGATGTCGCGCAGGTAAACCGGCTCCCCGTCCGACCCCTCGCCGAGCGGCTCGACGGCGAGGTCGATGTCCATCCGGCCGGCGAGCGCGTAGGCAACGACCAGCGGCGGACTGGCCAGGTAGTTCGCCTTGACGTCCTGGTTGATCCGGCCCTCGAAGTTGCGGTTGCCGGAGAGCACCGCGCAGACAGCCAGATCCTTCCCGGCGATCGCCGCGGAGATCTCCGTCTCCAGCGGCCCCGAGTTGCCGATGCAGGTGGTGCAGCCGTAGCCGACCAGATTGAACTGAAGGGCGTCGAGAAACTCGGTCAGACCCGCCCGCTCCAGGTAGTCGGTGACAACGGTCGAGCCCGGGGCCAGCGACGTCTTCACCCACGGCTTGCGGGTGAGGCCGCGCTGCACGGCGTTGCGGGCAAGCAGGCCGGCGCCGACCATGACGCTGGGGTTGGAGGTGTTGGTGCAGCTGGTGATCGCCGCGATCACGACCCTGCCGTGGTCGAGCTCAAAGCCGGTGCCGTCGGCGAGGGTGACCTCGATCGCGTCGCCGCTGCCGCGCTCGACGGTGGCCGCCGGAGCGCCGCTTACCGCAGGGCGCGGCTTACCGCGATCGTCGTCGTGGTCCTCGGCCGGCGGGTCGGAGGCCGGGAAGGACTCTTCGATCGCCTCGTCGCGGCCGTTGCCCATCCGCTCGGCGGCCTCGGGGTCGAACTCCCCCATCGCCTCGAGGAAGGACTGCTTGGCCTGCGACAGCGGCACCCGGTCCTGCGGCCGTTTGGGGCCGGCGATACTGGGGACCACCTCGCCCAGGTCCAGCTCGAGCAGGTCGGAGAAGACCGGGTCCGGGCTGGACTCGTCGTGGAACATCCCCTGCTCGCGGGCGTAGGCATCGACCAGCTCGATCGTCTCGGTCGGCCGCCCGGTCAGGTCGAGGTAGCGCAGCGTCTCGGCGTCGACCGGGAAGATCGCGCAGGTCGAGCCGAACTCCGGCGACATGTTCCCCAGCGTCGCCCGGTCGGCCAGACCCAGGGTCGAGAGGCCGGCACCGAAGAACTCGACGAACTTGGAGACGACGCCGCGGTGGCGCAGCATCTCCGTGACGGTGAGGACCAGGTCGGTGGCCGTCGCTCCCTCCGGCAGCTCGCCGGCCAGCTTGAAGCCGACGACCTGCGGCAGCAGCATCGAGATCGGCTGGCCCAGCATCGCCGCCTCGGCCTCGATGCCGCCGACCCCCCAACCGAGCACGCCGAGGCCGTTGACCATCGTCGTGTGCGAGTCGGTGCCGACCAGGGTGTCCGGATAGGCCCGGGTGACCCCGTCGGCCTCGCGGCTGTAGACGACCTGGGCGAGGTGCTCGAGGTTGACCTGGTGGCAGATCCCCGTCGCCGGCGGCACGACGCGGAAGTTGTCGAAGGACTTCTGCCCCCACTTCAGGAACGAGTAGCGCTCGAGGTTGCGGTCAAAGTCGCGCTCGGCGTTGAGGGCGAAGGCGCGCTCGTTGCCAAAGGCGTCAACCTGGACCGAGTGATCGATCACGAGGTCGACGTCGACCAGCGGGTTGATCGCCGCCGGGTCGCCGCCGATCTCCTCCATCGCATCGCGCATCGCCGCTAGGTCGACGACGGCGGGGACGCCGGTGAAATCCTGCATCAGCACCCGGGCGGGCTGGAAGGGAATCTCGGCGCTGGGCTCGGCGGCGGCGTCCCAGACGGCGATCGTCTCGACGTCGGCAGCGCTGACAGAGACGCCGTCCTCGAGCCGCAGCACGTTCTCCAGCAGCACCTTGATCGAGTAGGGCAGACGGGCGACGTCGAAGCGCTCCTGCAGCGCGTCGAGCCGGAAGACCTCGTAGTCGCGCCCGCTCACCTCGAGGGTCGAACGGGCGCCGAAAGAATCGCTGCTCATCTGCCGTCCTCCAAAGTCGTCGTCACTGCCTCTTGTCCGGGTCCCTGGCGTGCCCGTCGGCGATCTCCCCGGCCGCCTTCTGGCCGGCGGCGCCGCTCTGCGCCTTGATCGCGATGCTGGGGCTGGCCATGCCGATGTGCGCGAGCGCCCGCTGCCGCAGCGGCGCCACCGTCAACTCGACCTTGTTCTCCTCGATCGCCTTGACCGCGGCGGCACCCACCTGCTCCGGCGTGCCGGTTCCCAGGCCGCCGGGGGACTTCGCTCCTGCCTCGGCGAACATCCCGGCGTCGCGGATGAAGCCTGGGGAGAGCAACGAGACGCCGACGCCTTTCGGCGCCAGGTCGGGTCGCAGCCCGAGCGCGAAACCGCGCAGGCCGAACTTGGTCGCGTTGTAGATCGAGGTGAGGGGGCTGGCGGACTTGCCCGCCAGCGAGGCGACGAAGAGCAGCTGACCGCTGCCGCGCTCGATCATCGCCGGCGAGAGCGCCTGGGCGAGCAGCATCGGCGCCTCCAGGTTGATGCGCAGCGCCCGCGTCACCTGCTCCGGCGTGAAGTCCAGCAACCACCCCGCGCCCGGCAGCCCGGCGTTGGCGACGAGGATGTCGACCTCGCCGGCATCGGCCGCAAGCCGCTGCGCCGCACCGGGCTCGGCCAGGTCGGCCGGCACGACACGATGGCCGTCGCCAGGTAGTCCGGCCGCCATCTCCTCCAGGGCCTCCTGCCTGCGAGCGCTCAGCGCCAGGCTGACACCGCGCTGCGCCAGAGCCGTCGCGATCGCCCTGCCGAGGCCGCCCGTGGCGCCGGTGAGGAGAGCTGTGCGGCCGGCAAGTTCCATCCCAAAAGCCAAGCTAGCAGCCGTACAGCCGACAGGAATCTGGGATGCAAATGCGAATGGCCACTAAATGTTTGCGTTTTGTGAGCATCCGGCCGGCGGATCGTCTAGAGTGCTGCCGGTCCGAACCACCGAAACGCCGAATCCCGCACGTCTGGAGGCGCCGCGGGAACGGGGGAACCACGTTTTCGGGGCGAACCCGCCTAGTTCAGGCGAGAGCGCAGGCTCCTTACGCGCTAGCCCGACAGCTAACCCCGTAGGCCGACAAAGGAGATCGGTTTGCTGTCGTACAAACTCAAGCGCAAGGCGGGGCTAGCTCTATTCGGAGCCCTGTTGGTGATTGCCCTGGCGGCGCCAGGTACGGCCTCAGCTGCCTGCGCCACCGGCGGCCTCACCTCTGCCGAAGTTGATGTCTGCACCCCAACCGCCAAGGCGAAGCTGCTCCCGACCGGGGAACTGATTCCCCCCAAGAGCGCTCCGCCCAAGGTCAAGGCCGTGATCGAAGCGGCCAACAGGATTCGCACCAAGCCCTACATCTACGGCGGCGGCCACGCCCGCTGGTGGGATCGTGGCTATGACTGCTCCGGCGCTGTCAGCTTCGCGCTGCGCGGCGGCGAATTCCTCGAAAGCCCGCTGCCCTCCGGTCCGATGGCCAAGTGGGGCCTCGGCGGCCTGGGCCGCTGGATCACCGTCTACACGAACCCCGGCCACGCCTACGCGGTGATCGCCGGCATCCGCTGGGACACCTCGGGGAACGAAAGTGAAACGGGGCCGCGCTGGCATGAAGATCTCCGAGATAACGTCGGCTTCGTCGCTCGGCATCCGGCGGGTTACTGACAGCTGAAATTCGAGGGGGGTGGGAGGGGCGCTGGATACCCCCTCTTCACTCCCGAGCTCGCATCCGCAGCTGATAGCGGCCGGATG
Source organism: Solirubrobacterales bacterium (assembly GCA_036009365.1). Lineage (GTDB taxonomy): Bacteria > Actinomycetota > Thermoleophilia > Solirubrobacterales > 70-9 > VAYN01. The sequence continues at coordinate 11,391 of DASYLY010000108.1, read as the reverse complement.
CTTGGCTTGGAGCCGTAGCTTTGGAAGATGCATGCCGAGCTTGCGGCTGGAGCTTGCTCTGGCTGCACCGCGCCCCACCAAGCTAAGTGGAAGGGCTACTGCTGGGATGGAGGGTGGTCGGTGCCCCTTCGAACGTATGAGCGGGAGGAGCGGGTGCCTAGCGGCGACAGCAACTGCGTCTAGTTCGACGAGGAGCGAGTGAGAAGGGGCATCGACCACCCTCCATCCCACGCTTGCAAATCCCACCCACTCGGATAACGTGACTTCTGTTACGTCTGCAACTCCGGACATTCGGTTGACCGGTCTCACCAAGCATTACGGCGAGGTGGTGGCGGTTGCCGGAATCGACCTCGAGGTGGCGCCGGGGGAGTTCTTCACGATGCTGGGGCCGTCGGGGTCCGGCAAGACGACGACGCTGCGGATGATCGCCGGGTTCGAGGATCCCAGCGCCGGCACGATCGAGCTGGCGGGTGAGGACGTCAGCGGTGTGCCGCCCTACGAGCGCGCCGTCAACACCGTCTTCCAGGACTACGCGCTCTTTCCCCACATGACGGTCGGCGACAACGTCGCCTACGGGCTGAAGGTCGCCGGTGTCGACAAGGGTGAGCGTGGTCGCCGCTCCGGCGAGGCATTGGAGATGGTCCGCCTGCCGGACTATGCCGATCGCAGGCCGGCCGAGCTCTCCGGCGGCCAACGCCAGCGAGTGGCGCTGGCGCGGGCAATCGTCAATCGACCCAAGGTGCTGCTGCTCGACGAGCCACTGGGCGCCCTCGACCTGAAGCTGCGCGAGCAGATGCAGGTCGAGCTGAAAGCGATCCAGGGCGATGTCGGCATCACCTTCGTCTACGTCACCCACGATCAGGACGAGGCGCTGACCATGAGCGACCGGATCGCCGTCTTCAACGAGGGGCGGATCGAGCAGATCAGCGCGCCCACCGAGCTCTACGAGCAACCTCGGAGCGAGTTCGTCGCCGGCTTCGTCGGCGTCTCCAACCTGCTCGAGCGCGACGGGCGACGCTTCACGATCCGGCCCGAGAAGATCCGCCTGCTGGGCCCTGGGGAGACGGCCGACGATCTACACACCGAGCGCGGCCGGGTCGAAGCGGTCGCCTACGCGGGAATGATCACCCGCTTCACGGTGGCGCTCGAAGCGGGAGGAACGGTTCAAGTCGTAAGGCAGAACAGCGAAGGGCCGGCGGTTGATGCCGGGCCCGCGCAGGGGATGGAAGTCCTGGTGGGTTGGCGCCCGGAGCAAGCGGCCGCCGTCCAAGGTGAGTCAAAAAAACAGGAGGTATCAGCATGAGAAGCAAGGACGCTCATCCCGCCCGGACGGCATGGCTCGTCGTCGCCGGGCTCATCGTGTTCATGCTCGTCTTGGCCGGCTGCGGCTCGAGCAGCGACGACAACGGCGGCGGCGGCGAAGAGCTGCAGAGCCTCGGCAAGGGCGAGGGGGAAGTCAACCTCGTCTCCTGGGCCGGCTACGTCGAATCCGCGTGGTCGAAACCGTTCGAACAGAAAACCGGCTGCAAGGTGAACAACAAAGTGGCCGGCACCTCCGACGAAATGGTGCAGCTGATGCGGAGCGGTCAGTACGACGGCGTCTCCGCCTCCGGCAACGCCACCGCGCGGCTGGTCGACGGCGGCGACGTCGACCCCGTCAACGTCAGCCTCGTCCCCAACTACGAGACGATCTTCGCCGATCTCAAGGACCAGCCATACAACACCTTCGACGACAAGCCCTACGGGATCCCACACGGCCGCGGGGCGAACCTGCTGATGTGGAACCCCGACGACGTTAAACCGGCGCCGACCTCCTGGGACGTGATCCTCGATCCCAAAAAGGCGGCCGCCTACAAAGGTCAGATCAGCGCTTATGACGACCCGATCTACATTGCCGATGCGGCCGTCTACCTGAAGATGCACGAGCCCGACCTCGGGATCGAAAATCCCTACGAGCTGAACGAGGAACAGTTCAACGCCGCGGTCGACCTGTTGAAAGAACAGCAGCCGAACGTCGGCGAATACTGGTCCGAAGCGGCGAAGCAGATCCAGGCCTTTGCCGGTGGCGACGCTGCCGTCGGCACCACCTGGCAGTACCAGTACTTCGCCCTGCAGGAAGAAGGCAAACCGGTGCAGGCGAGTCCAGCAAGTCAGGGCTTCTTGCCGAAAGAGGGTGCAACGGGCTGGTCGGACACCTGGATGATCAGCTCCGAAGCGAAAAACCCCAACTGCATGTACGAATGGATGGACTGGATCGTCTCGCCGAAAGTCAACGCCGAAGTGGCTGAATTCTTCGGCGAGGCGCCGGCGCAGAGCCTCGCCTGCGACCAGACCGCGGACAAAGAATTCTGCGCCAAGTACCACGCAGACAACCCGGCGTTCTGGGAGCGCGTCTACTACTGGGAAACCCCGCTCGCCGACTGTGGCAACGGTGAGGAAGACTGCAAGGACTACAACGAGTGGGTCCAAGCCTGGACCGCGATCAAAGGGTAGGCAACGGGTCGTGAGCGATGGCGACTGAGGCAGTCGTCTCGCGGAGGTCGGTGGGCCGCAGGCTCGCCGGCCTCTTCCACGGCCGTCCCCGGCTACAGGCTGGGTCGCTGCTGGCCGGCCCGGTCGGCTGGCTGGTCATCGGTTACCTGGGCTCGCTGGCGGTGCTGCTGATCACCGCCTTCTGGACGGTCGACCCGCTCAGCGGCGAAGTCGTCCAGGGTTTCAGCCTCGAAAACGTCGAAACCCTGATCGACGAACCCGTCTACCGGGACATCGTCGGGCGCACCGTCCTGATCGCCGCCCTCGTCACCCTCACCGACGCGATCCTCGCCTTCCCGATCGCCTTCTACATGGCGAAGCTGGCGAGCCGCCGCGGCAAGGCGATCCTCGTCGTCGCGATTCTGCTGCCGCTCTGGTCGAGCTACCTGGTCAAGGTCTACGCCTGGCGGACGATGCTGTCCAACGACGGGGTGATCAACTGGGCGCTGGAGCCGTTCGGCCTGCACGGGCCCGGCTACGGGATGACGGCGATCTGGCTGGTGATGAGCTACCTCTGGCTGCCGTACATGATCCTGCCGATCTACGCCGGGCTGGAACGCATTCCTGACTCGCTGATCAGCGCCTCCGAGGATCTCGGCGCCCACCCCTTCACCACCTTCCGCCGGGTGATCCTGCCGCTCGCCTTCCCGGCGGTGGTGGCCGGTTCGATCTTCACCTTCGCGCTGACCCTGGGTGACTACATCACGCCGCGGCTCGTCTCCAATGAGCAGTTCATCGGCAACGTGATCTTCGCCAACATCACCAACAACCAACCGTTCGCCGCCGCGCTGGCCCTCGTGCCGATCGTGGTGATGATCGCCTACCTGCTCGTCGCCCGCCGCCTGGGCGCGTTCGAGCATGTCTAGGGGAGCCGTGCGCCTTTCCAAGCGATCGACTCTCCTGCTCCGCGGCGCCGTCGGGGTCGGCCTCGCCTTCATCTACGTGCCGCTGATCGTGATCGTGATCTATGCCTTCAACTCGAGCAAAGTCCTTGAGTGGCCACCACCGGGGTTAACCCTCAGCTGGTTCTCGAAGGCGATCGAAAACGAAGCGGCCCAGGAAGCCCTGCTGACCTCGCTCAAAGCCGCCGCGGCGGCGACCGCGATTGCCCTGGTGCTCGGCACCCTCGCCTCGCTCGCCGTCGCCCGGCACCGCTTCTTCGGCCGCGAGACGATCTCCTTCCTCGTCGTCCTGCCAATCGCCCTGCCGGGCATCGTCACCGGTGTCGCGATCAGCAACACCTTCACCCAGGTGTTGGGGGTGGACCTCAGCCTGTTCACGGTGATCGTCGGCCACGCCACCTTCTGCATCGTCGTGGTTTACAACAACGTCGTCGCCCGCCTGCGCCGCACCTCGGTCTCCTTCGAGGAGGCCTCGGCCGACCTCGGTGGCGATACCTGGCAGACCTTCCGCTTCGTCACTCTGCCGAGCCTGAAAACGGCGCTGGCGGCCGGCGCGCTGCTTGCCTTCGCCCTCTCCTTCGACGAGATCATCGTCACCACGTTTACCCTTGGCGCCCGCGAAGAAACCCTGCCGATCTGGATCTTCCGCAACCTCTTCCGGCCCAACGAACTGCCGATCGTCAACGTCGTCGCCGTGCTCGTGATCCTGCTCTCGATCATTCCGGTCTACCTCGCCCACCGACTGACTCGCGAGGAAGGCGGCGCGGTCGGGCGCGGTGGCCGCGGCGACAAGGTCGAGGCCGAGGCAACCGCTGTCCCTTGATCGATTCGCGTAGGCCTGACGCTAACCGAGCCAGCGGGTGGCGATCAGGCCCAGCATGGCGATGAACATCGCGGCGCCGAAACGCCAGATCTCAATCGCGACCCTGTCCAGCTTCCCGTCCATCCGGTCGATCCGGTGGTCGACCCTCTCGTCGATCCGCTCTATCCGCTCGTCGATGCTGGCAAGGCGGACATCGACCTGCTCGAGTCGCTGGTCAAACCGCCGTTCGATCTGTTCGAACCGTTTCTCGACCTGTTCGAATCGCTGGTCGACTTGCTCGAACCTGCGATCGATCTCGTCGAAGCGTCGCTCGGTCAGCTCGGACTGCTGCTCGATCAGCTTTTCGATCCGGGCGAAGCCGCCCCGCATCTCCAGCAGCAGGTTGTCGAGCCTGTCGTCGGTCCAGCTGGATCTCATCGCCTCCATGCTGGCAGCCTAGAAGAACTGGTGCAACGTGTTGTCCGCACATCGCAACAATTTCGTCACGCCATCTAAGCGGAACGCGCAAGCTTGGCTGCTTCCTCGGCGCCCAGGTATGGCGCCAGGGTCAGCTCGACCAAATCCGGCAGCAGCGCCTCCAGCTTCTCGGTGCGGCCCGCGTTGATCTCCCGCACGATCAGCGAGACGATGCCGCCCACCAGCGTCTCCTCGGTCGCCTCCGGCAACGGCCGGTCGCCACTGTGCTGGGGCCGTCCCGCCTTGAGAATCGCCATGAACCCCTGCATCGAGGCACGGTGGCGGGCGGCGATCTCCCCACCCGCGGCGATCGGCTCGATCATGCAGACACGCGCCAGCTCCGGCTCGGCAGCGAGGAAGCGCAGCATCGTCGCCACCGCCGCCCGCACCTTCTGGGGCCACTCGTCGAAGGCGTCGGCCGCAACCTGCATCGAGTCGCGGATGTGCCCGGCGACCATTTCGTAAGCGGCGAGAAAGCAGGCTTCCTTGTCGGCGAAGTGCTCGTAGAAGGTACGCCGCGAAACCGAGGCGGCTTTGGTGACGTGGGCGACCGTGGTGGCGTTGTAGCCGCGCTCGGCGACGGTATCGACCAGCGCCGTAATGATCCGCTCGCGCTGGTTCTGGGCGATGAACTCGCGCGGCAAGCCATGGCGGCCGGCGGGCAGCCGCGAGACCGGCTCGCTCGACTCCGCCGCTGCACCCGCGCCGTCCTTACCCTTGGCGGTTCCCTTGGCCACGCCTCGACCATATCCGAGCCGGCGGCTCCACTAGCCGAGCGGCTGCACCTGCAGAGCGTCCTCAGCGGCGCGAGAGCCGAGGTAAGGCATCGCCGCCATGTAAACCAGTTCCGAAAGGAAGTGCTCGCGTCGCTCGGCCGAGCCACCCTGGACTTTGGCGAGAACGGTTCCGTAGATGGCGCCGGCGACCATCTCGGCAGTGCATCGCGAGACGGAGTCCGGCTCGTCCAACTCGTGGCGGCCGCCGTCGATCAGATCGGCGAGGCCCTGGATGATGCGGTCCCGGCGCACCTGGGCAAGACTGCCGGCGCCGTTGACCTCGACCAGAAGGAAGCGGGCGCGAAGCGGGTCCTCGTGGAGGAAGTGCATCCCCGCCCAGCCGGCGGCCCAGATCCGGTCGCGCCAGGAAGACGGCGCCGCGTAGGCACCATTGACCCGCAGGCATAGCTCGTCGGCGATGGCGCCGTGAACGCGCAGGAAGCAATCTTCTTTCCCCTCAAAGCAGGTGTGGAAGGTAGCCCGGTCGATCCCGGCGCCGGCGCAGATCTCGGCAACCGTCGTCGCCTCGTATCCCTGGCTCCCGACCAGCTCGACGATCGCCGCGGCGATCTGCTCGCTGACTGGCATCCCGTCCCCCACGAGCCCAGCCTCGATCCGCCCGCTCACATCAGCGCTGCCCTGCCCCCGCGCTTCGGGTTCCTCAGGCCGCCACCCTGGCCTGAGCCGCATCCGCCGCGTTCCCCGCCTCGGCCTCGCCGAGGTAGGGGGTGAGCGTTACCTGCAGCATCTCCGGCAACAACGCCTTCAAGCCGTCGGTCTCGCCGGCAACAAGGCGCTGGTGGACAAGCCAGGCAATGCCGCCGGCGATCGCGACCTCGAGTCCCTCCGGCATCAAGCCAGCTCGCGGGTTCAGCGCGCGGCCCTCGCGCAGCTTCGGGGCCACGCTCTCCAGCATCTGCTGGTAGCGAGCCAGCGATGCACGCCCCGCCGCCTGCGCCTCGACGATGCAGAGCTTTGCCCGGGCCGGCTCCTTTTCGACCATCTCGAGAAAGACCTCGAGGCCAAAGGAGATCTGATCCGGCCAGGACTGCCCGGTGTCGATCAGTTCGTCGAATACCTCCGCCGCCGCCGCGGCATTCTCGTCGAGCGCGGCGAGGAAGCACTCCTCCTTGCTGGAGAAATGCTCGTAGAAAGTGACGAGCGCTACCCGCCCCGTCTTCGCGATCAGCTCGATCGTCGTCTTCTGGTAACCGCGCTCGGCGACCAGCTCGGCAGTCGCCAACAGCATCCGCTCGCGCTGGTTCTGAGCGACGAAGTCGCGAGGAATCAGGGGCCGTCCCGGGGGCATCTTCGAGAGCCGCTCTGACAGAGATCGCGGTGGCTGCTGCGCCATACCAACAAGATACCAGAACGTTCACCTGGTGTCTGTTTTCCTTTTCTACAAAAACTTTGGCGTTCTTATTCACAGCGAGATTAAAAGATGGTATATCTAGACAAAAGGAGACTGTTTCCAAAGGGCACACGTGACACCGGACCAGACCCCCAAAGCTCCTGACCGCGAAGTGGCGACGCCAATTGCGCCGTTCCTCGGCCACCGCACCCGTCCCGCCCGCGAGCGGCTGCTGGAGGCGATTCTCTTGGTCAGCGGCGAGCGCGGTTACGAGGAGATCGCGGTCCAAGACGTGATCGAGCGGGCGCGGACCAGCAGAGCGACCTTCTATAAGCACTTCAACGACAAAGAGGACTGCTTCACGCAGGCATACAGCGATGCCGGTGGCTGGCTCTACAGGCGGCTGATCGGCGCCGCCAAGCGTCAACCAAGCTGGCGCGAGGGCCTGCGTGCGGCACTCTCGGAGCTGCTCGAGTTCTGCGCCAACCAGCCGGCGCTCGCGCGAGCGCTGCTCGTCGAGGCCCACGCCGTCGGCGGCGAGACGCTTGCGGAACATGATCTTTTGATGGAGCGCCTCTCCCGGGCCATTGACGGCGCGCGCCGCGAGATCGACTCTCGCCAAGCTCCACCTCCAGTAACTGCCACGTTCATGGTAGGCGCTATCGAGACTCTTGTGCGGGCTCGACTGATGAGCGACAACCCGGAGAGCGCTCCGGAGATGCTCCCGGGATTGCTGCATTTCGTGGTGATGCAGTACTTCGGCGAGAGCGCCGCCTGGGAGGAGCTGACCTCGGCTCCGTTGGCTACCTGGGCGTCTAGGCGCGAGGCTGCTACGCGGATGCCCTGACTTTTGGGTGGGTGGTTGGGGAGGGATGGGTGCCCCTCCTGCTTGCTGGGGTTTTCGCCGGAAGCACCACCCGCTCTCGCCGAGTGATCTGTGCGAAAACCAGGACGCCGCGCGCAGGAGGGGCACCCATCCCTCCAGCCATCCGCTCGAACAGGGCATCCGTGCAGCCGCCCCGAGTCTGGGCAGCCAGGGCGGCACAATCCGGGTCGGTCAGCTCCTCCTTCGGCGGCGTAGCTTGGTTGCGCGTTTCGCTGGGATATATCGCTGGATCCGCCAGCTCGCTCGATCCCAAGCAAGCTTCCAAGCTCCTAAGCGGCCGAGACCATGCTCGAGGTTGCTCTACCTCGATTCCAAGCCAGCCTCCGGACATCGCTGTGGAGCCCGTAAAGAGAGGACGGGTGCCCCTCCCGGGGGCGGCGTCCTGGTTTTCGCACAGATCACTCGGCGAGAGCGGGTGGTGCTCCCGGCGAAAACCCCAGCCCCCGGGAGGGGCACCCGTCCTCTCCCCCCGCCGGAACTACAGCGGAATGTTCCCGTGCTTCCTTTTCGGCTGCGCCACCCGCTTCGACTGCAGCATCCTCAACGCCTTGATCAGCTTCGGCCGCGTCTGCCGCGGCTCGATCACATCGTCGATGTACCCGCGCTCAGCCGCCGCATACGGGTTCGCGAAGTGCGCTTTGTAATCGTCGATCAGCTTCTGGCGGCGCTCTTCGGGGGTCGGCGAGGAGGCGATGTCCTTGCGGTAGATGATGTTGACCGCGCCCTCGGGGCCCATCACGGCGACCTCCGCGGTCGGCCAGGCGATGTTGAAGTCGGCCAGCATGTGCTTCGAGTTCATCACGTCGTAGGCGCCGCCGTAGGCCTTGCGGGTGACGACGGTGAGCTTCGGCACGGTCGCCTCGGTGAAGGCGTAGAGCAGCTTGGCACCGTGACGGATGATCCCGTTCCACTCCTGGTCGGTGCCGGGGAGGAAGCCGGGGACATCGGTGAAGGTGACGATCGGGACGTTGTAGGCGTCGCAGGTACGGACGAAGCGGGCTGCCTTCTCGGAGGCCTCGATGTCGAGCACGCCGGCCAGGAAGGCGGGCTGGTTGCCGACGATGCCGATCGGAAAGCCGTCGAGGCGGGAGAAGCCACAAACGATGTTCTTGGCGAAGTGCTCATGGACCTCGAAGAATTCCTCGTCGTCGACGACGCGAGCGATCACCTCGCGCATGTCGTAGGGCTTGGAGGGATCGTCGGGGACCAGCGTGTCGAGCTCGTCGTCTTCGCGCTCGGGGTCGTCGGAGGGCTCGAAGCGCGGTGGCATCTCGAGGTTGTTCGAGGGCAGGAAGCCCATCAGGTAGCGGACGTCCTCGAGGCAGCTCTCCTCGTCCTCGGCGGCGAAGTGGGCGACGCCCGACTTGCTGTTGTGGCTCATCGCCCCGCCCAGCTCCTCAAACTCGACTTCCTCGCCGGTCACGGTCTTGATCACTTCCGGGCCGGTGATGAACATGTGGCTGGTCTCTTTGACCATGAAGATGAAGTCGGTCATCGCCGGCGAGTAGACGGCGCCGCCGGCGCAGGGCCCCATGATCAGGCTGATCTGCGGGATCACGCCGGAGCATTTGACGTTGCGGACGAAGACGTCCCCGTAGGCGCCCAGCGAGACGACGCCCTCCTGGATCCGGGCGCCACCGGAGTCGTTGATGCCAATCACCGGCGCGCCGACCTGAGCCGCCAGGTCCATCACCTTGCACATCTTCTCCGCCATTACCTCACCAAGGCTGCCACCGAAGACGGTGAAGTCCTGCGAGAAGACGAAGACCGTGCGACCTTCGATCGTGCCATGGCCGGTGACGACGGCGTCGCCCCAGGGCCGTTTTTTCTGCATCTCGAAGTCGTAGGTACGGTGGCGGACGAAGGTGTCGAGCTCCTCGAAGGAGCCCGGGTCGAGCAGCTTCTCGATCCGCTCGCGGGCGGTCATCTTGCCCTTTGCATGCTGCTTCTCTACCGCCTCCTCAGAGGCTGAGTTGACGGCGGCGTCGCGCAGCTCGCGCAGGTAGGAAAGCTTCTCCTCGTGGGTGACCGGGTTCTTCTCGCGCATCGGGAGGCGCGATTCTATGGAGCCGGCTCAGGTGCTGCCGAATGGCTGCTTGACCGGCTGCGCAAGCCCGTCCAGGAAGCGCTCCAGGTCGGCTTCAGAGAGGCCGGAGTCCTCGCTGGCGCGGACCTCGACACGGGTGCCGAAGCCCTTCTCGGCCATGGTCACCTCGATCCCTTCGACGGCCTCGATCAGCTCCACCAGCTCCGGCTCGGACTTCATCAGCGTGCGTGATGCCTCGATCATTGAGGGCCGCTTCAACCGCCTCGCGGTAGTTCCTTCCGGCAATTCCGCTTGGGCGGGACCGTTCAGGGCGCGTCCGCGCCGGCGGCGGGTCGACTTATCGGGGCTATGCCTGAGAAAGTCGACCCGACTAGAAGAAGGCGCCGCCCTTGTATTCGCCGAAGACGTCGCGCATGGCCCCGCAGACCTCGCCGATCGAGGCGTCGGCTGCCAAAGCGGCGCGGATCGGATGCAGCAGGTTGCCCTCACCGCGGGCGACGTCGCGCAGCGCCTCCAGCTTGGCCGTGACGTCGGCCTGGTCGCGCGCCTCCTTGAAGGCCTTGAGGCGGGTCAGCTGGCGGCGCTCGGCCTCGGGGTCGACCTTGAGGATGTCGACGTCGTCGACCTGGTCGGTGACGAATTTGTTCACGCCGACGATGATGTCCTGGCCTGACTTGTAGCGCTCGTGGTAGCTGTGGGCCGACTCCTCGATCTCCCGCTGCATGAAGTCCAGCGCCTCGACCGAGCCGCCCAGCTCTTCGACTTTCTCCATCAGCTCCCAGGCGCGCAGTTCGACCTCGTCGGTCAGCGACTCGACGAAGTAGGAGCCGGCGAAGGGGTCGACGGTGTCGGCGGCGCCCGACTCGTAGGCGAGCACCTGCTGGGTGCGTAGGGCGATCCGGGCCGAGCGCTCGGTCGGCAGCGCCAGCGCCTCATCGAAGCCGTTGGTGTGCAGCGACTGGGTGCCGCCGCAGACGGCGGCGAAGCCCTGCAGGGCGACGCGGATGATGTTGACCTCGGGCTGCTGCGCCTGCAGCGTGACGCCACCGGTCTGGGTGTGGAAGCGGATCTGCATCGATTTCGGGTTCTCGGCCCCGAACCGCTCCTTGACGATTTTCGCCCACATCCGCCGCACCGCTCGGAACTTGGCGATCTCCTGGAAGACCTGGTTGTGGCCGTTGAAGAAGACGGCGAGGCGGGGGGCGAACTCGTCGATCTTCAGCCCCCGCTCCAGCGCCGCCTCGACGTAGGCGATCGCGTTGGAGAGCGTGAAGGCAACCTCCTGCACAGCCGAGCAGCCCTTCTCGCGGATGTGGTAGCCGGAGATCGAGATCGTGTTCCATTTGGGCACGTTGGCGTGGCAGTACTCGAAGAGGTCGGTGGTGATCCGCATCGTCGGCACCGGCGGGAAGATGTAGTTGCCGCGCGCCATGTACTCCTTCAGCACGTCGTTCTGGACGGTGCCGCGCAGCTTCTCGGAGGGGACGCCCTGTTCCTCGCCGACCAGCTCGTAGAGCAGCAGCAGGCAGGCGGCGGGCGCGTTGATCGTCATCGAGGTGGAGACGCTGTCGAGCGGGATCTGGTCGAAGCAGATCCGCATGTCCTCGATCGTGTCGAT
>DASYLY010000107.1:0-61018 GCA_036009365.1 Solirubrobacterales bacterium | reverse complement strand
CCAATGAGGGCATCGTCTTCGACAGCACCGAGGCGGCATTGGCTGAGCGATTTGGGGCATCCCAAGTTCGGCGGACGCTAGTGAACCATTTCAGCGGGGACGAACGCGGAAGCGGAACAGAGCTGGCGAGCGGTCGTGGTTACCGGCGGCGTCGATGGCAAGGACGCGGAAGACGTGCCGCCCGCTGGAGACGCGGTATTCACGAGGGGAGCGACAGGGGCGGAACGCCTGTCTGTCGAGGCGGCAGCGGAAGCGTGCGCCGCGCTCGGAGGCCGTGAAGGCGAAGGTGACGCTTCGCCGCGGGTGGGCGGCAAAGAGGACCGACGGGGGGTGCCGGCCGATGCGGGTTGCGGGCGGCGTGCGGTCGCGCCGCGTCGGGCGCTCTGGCCCTGATGCCGGCGGTTGCGCGACTCCCGGCAGCGGAGGCGGCGGGGTCACTGGCGGCTCGGGTTCCGGATCGGGCGGGGTGTCGGGCGGGCGGAAGCTGTTCGGCGGGCGTTCTTCGATGGACTCGCAGCCGACCGGCGGGCCGTCGGCGTTTGCGGGCGTGAAATCGATCAGGGCCGTGTCGAAGCCCTCACCGCAGTCGATGGTCGGGTCGGAGTCGCCGGAGTTGGCGAGCAGGAGGTCGTTGCCGGCGCCGGCGAGGTAGTTGTCCGGTCCGGCTCTGCCGAGGAGCTGGTTGGGCCCAGGGTCGCCCAGCAGGTTGTCGGCGGTGTTGGTGCCCTCGATGTCCTCCATCCCCCGCAGCGTCGTCAGCTGCGCGGCGGTGGTGCAGCGCGGCTCGCCCTGTGGCCCAATCAGACCGGCAATCTCCTGCCCCATGTCGATTGCGACTCCGCTGCCGAAGTTGGCCCAGTTGGCGTTGTCGCGGTCGGCGCCGCCGTCGAGGACGTCGCCGTCGCAGACGGCGTTGGAGACGAAGAGATCCTCGCCGGGCCCCGCGTTTAGCTGGTCGGCGCCGCCGTTATTCGGCAGCGCGTCGTCGCGCCCGCCGCCGGCTGCCGTGTCATTTCCGGCACCGTCGATGAGGGCGTCTTCGGTGTCGCCGCCGGTGAGGGCGTCAGCGTTCCCGTTCCCCAGCAGCACGACCGAGACGGCTTCCGGGAAGGCAGGGGCGAGGAGAACGTCATCGCCATCCAGGCCGGCGAGGAGGATCGAGTCGGGGGCATCCGCCAGCGAGCAGTTGAGCGTGCTCCCGCTCGGTGGGGCACAGCCTCCAGCGGCGCTGGGGCTAATGTCGAACTGTCCCTCGCTGCCGGCCGCCAGCGAGAACGTGGCCGTCCCGTCATCCGGGTCGGGAGTCGCTGCGTTCGGCGTGTAGCTGGCGGTTACGCGATCGTCCTGATCGCTGCCGACGAGGTAGAGGGCCGGGGCCGCGCTCGCCCCGGGTGCCATCACGCCGGCGACGATCGCGCCGGGGTCGCGTAGGTCTATTTCTTCGTCATTGAGCTCGCAGTCCTCGACGGCGACCGCGACGCAGCCGTCGCCGTCTGCGCCGCCGTGAGCGACGTCGCCGCCGCCGTTCCCGTCGATCACGTCGGCGCCACCGCCGCCGTAGAAGGTCTCGGTCCCGGTGGTGCCGACGAGGTAATCGGGGAAGGGGGAGCCGATCACGGTCTCGAAATCAGCGAAGTCGGTTGCCGGCTCGAGCGGCCCGTCGACGCCGCCGCCCGACGGCGCCAGGCCGTTGTTGGCAAATCCCTGATCGAGGTCGACATAGACGCCACGTCCCTCGGCGCCCGCCGGAAAGCCGGCGTCGGTGAAGAAGGCGCCGGTGTTGGGAAACCCCGGAGTCGCGCCGGTGGTGAAGCTGAGGGTGTCCTGGCCGCCACCGGAGTCGCCGATTGCGTCGATCGTCGCGTCACCGCGGGCGACATCGTTGCCGCCCTCGCCGTCGAGGGAGTCGGCGCCGAAGCCGCCGGACAGGAGGTCGTCGCCCGGACCGCCGCGCAAGCGGTCATCACCAATGCCGCTGTAGAGCCGATCCGCGCCTTCGCCGCCGAAGAGACTGTCGTTGCCGCGCTGGCCATAGAGCCGATCGTCGCCGCCTTCGCCAAAGACAGTGGTGACGCTGCGCGGCAGGCGGATCACGTCGGCGCAGGGCGTGCCGACGATCGTCGTCCCCACGGTTTCGGGTCCTTCGGCACAGCTCGGGGCTGCGCTGCTCGCGCTGGGGAGCACCGCAGAGGCAATGACAAGCAGGGCCGTGAGGCTGACGAGCCGGCGGTATCCCATCTTGTCCAGTTACCCCTCCGGCTGGGCCGCTACTCCTGCGGCTATCTCCGTCTTCAAGTTTGGCCCAGAACGAGCCAAGCTGGGCCCGGCTCGTTCCCGCCTTGGCGTTTTGGGTATCAACCGGGGCTGGCTGGCCGTGGCTGACAGGCCGCTCCTCTTGCCTTTAGTAACCCTGTGGGTGACAAAAGGCAAGAGGAGGCGGGTGAGCGAAGGCCCGCGCCAGGGCGCAGGAGCGCTTCGCCGCCGCCTGATCTCTAGTTGTTGGGCTCGGCAGCGCTGATGTCCGCGAGTGCGGATTTCTCATCACGCGCCTGCGCCAGATCGCCGATCGAGACGATGCCCACCACTTCGGAGCCCTCGACGACCGGCAGGCGGCGGACCTGGTTGTCTCGCAGCGCGTTGACGGCTTGGTCGAGGCTGTCGTCGGGCGAAAGCGTCGTCGGTTCGGTGGTGAAGACCTCGCTGATCTCGGTCGAGGTTGGGTCCTTGCCCTCCGCCACCGCCCGGACGACGATGTCGCGGTCGGTGAGGATGCCGCGCACGCCGCCGCCGTTCTCCACGACGACCACTGCGCCGAAATCGCCGCTGCTCATCGCCTTGGCGGCCTCCGCGACGGGCTGATCGGGAGTGAAGGTCGCGGGGTCGGGCGTCATCACATCGCGAATGCTGTCAGCCATGGTTTCCTCCTCGGTCGTTTCGGCTCTTCCTCTGGCCTACCCGTAGGCGTCTTGGCGAAACGGGGCGGCCGAGCGTGGGGAGGAGGCCCATTTGGATCGTTTTCAGCCTCTATCTCTGGGTAGCTCAGTAAGACCGCTTTCGATCAGAAGGAGTGAGACGTGTCCAAGCCAGCAACCCGACGAGTGCTTCCGCCCGCGATCGCAGGCGTCAAGGGAATGGCAAAAGTCTCGCGACAAGCAGGGAGGGTCCAGGGACGCAGGGAAGCCGGAAAGGGCTCCTCGCCCAGGTTCACCCTCTTCCTCGCGGGCTCCGGCGCCGGAGCGGCCGCCGAGTACCTGCTCGACCCACAGCAGGGTAAGCGACGCCGGCATGTAATCCGCGGTTGGACCCTCGCCCGTCTGAGAGGCGCCGTTCAGATGCTCGGGCGCCAGGCGAAGTACATGGGCGGCAAGGGTCTGGGAATCGCCGCGGATGCGACGCCACCCGGCCGTGACAGCTCCGAGCTGAACGACCCCGCACTTGCCGCAAAGGTTGAAAGCGAACTGTTTCGCCCGGCGGACTCACCGAAGGGGTCTGTCGACGTCAACGTCGAGTCCGGCGTCGTCTATCTCCGCGGCGAGGTCGCGAGCCAGGAGCAGTTGAGGGATCTGATCGAGCGGGCCCAGGCGGTGGACGGCGTGGCGCGCGCCGAGAGCCTTCTGCACCTGCCCGGCGAGCCGGCGCCACGGCGCGTATAGGGATCGAGAGGAGACACCATGGCTAAGGGCGACGTTTGCGGCAACGAGTACGACAAGGCCTTCCAGGTCGTGCGGGGCGATGAGACGCGCACCTTCGACAGCTTCGAGTGCGCGATCCATGCGATGGCGCCGACTTGTGAGCACTGCGGCTGCCGAGTGATCGGCCACGGTGTTGAGGCCGAAGGCCGGATTTTCTGCTGCGCCACACTGCGCTCAGGAGAGCGGCGTTACCGCGGTTGCGGATCGGGCCTGACGGCGCATCCGCTTAGAGGTGGGCCCAAGGCCAGCGAGTTTTTACTAGGAACTATCTAGATCATTCGATAGGTCCTTAACGCGTGCTGAGGCCGCGGATCAAACGGACCACCGAACTGGTCGCCGGCCCCGGCAATGCCCTCTGGCTAATGCGGCCGAGCGTCGAGCGGAATGATCTAATCGAGGATCTTTCCGATGTCGAGCGGAAGCTGCTTTACACGCTTGACGGCTCGCGCTCGCTGCGGGAGCTGGAGAGCGAGTTCGGGGTACCTACGGTCGAGGAGACGATCTCTCAACTTCACATGATCGACGTCTTGGAGGATGCCGCCGACGATGACGCGTTGCCATCGGATGAGCTGATCAGATTCGACCGGCAACTTCGCTACTTCAGCGACATGGGAAGCGAGGTGCTACTGCCCTCCCAGTGTCAGGCACGGCTACGTGACGCCCGGGTCGCGGTTCTGGGGGTCGGCGGGCTGGGGGGTCGCGCAGCGTGGGATCTAGCTTGCTGCGGGATCGGAGAGATGTGGCTGATCGACGGTGATCGAGTCGAGGCAAGCAACCTCAATCGACAGACCCTCTACACCGAGGCCGACGTTGGCCTGCTCAAGGTCGAGGTGGCTGCTGCGCGCCTGAGGTCCTTTAACTCTTCGATGCGGATCACCGCGACGCCGCGACGACTTCAAGGCCAAGACGCGATAGCCGACTTCATCGCCGGCGCCGATGTCGTGGTCGATGCCGCCGACTGGCCCCCGCATGAGATTGAGCGCTCTTGCAATGCGGCCTGCTTTGAAGTCGGCATCCCATACATCACGATGAGCAATTTTCCCCCATTTATGCGACTCGGACCACTTTACGTTCCGGGGCGAACTGGCTGTTATTCCTGTCAGGAGATTTCCTTCCGACGTGACTATCCCCTGTTCGATTCGATTGCTGAGCAGCAAAGCGGCAAGGGCTCTCCGGCCGCCACCTTCGGCCCGGCATGTGGTGTGGTCGCCGGTCAGGTTGCAGCGGACATCGTGCATCTACTGACCGGGTTGCTAGAGCCTGCGACGCTTGGCGTCGCCTGTATGTATGACCTTCGGACGATGGAGGTCAAGCGTGAACAGGTGATCCCTGAGCCCCACTGTCTGATCTGCTCACATCTGCCACACGACGCTCCGTTCCAGTCGAGGGCAGCAGGCCGCGCTTAGGGCGATCCGCCTGCTGGGTGCTGGTCATCGGGCGTCTCGAAATGGATGAGGCTTACCTTGGTGCTCCTGGGTATCTCTCCACTTTTCGCCAGTCGAGTAGCGGCCCTCGCGCGGATATCGAGGAGCCCTTCCAGAGTGGATTCGAGAAGAACCACCACTTCGATCCACCCGGTCTGATCGAGGTCCATGATCGTTCGACTCAGGTGCCGATCGTCGGCATGCACGGTTTCTGCCCGTATGGATTCATCCAGGTCGCTGGAAACGCGAGCTAAGACGCTCATCGTCAACCCCCAGCGCTCGTCCTCCGGTATCGCTGTCCAGGACTGCGTGTCGAAGTAATGGCGGACCGTCGCGCGGTAATAGTGCGTGGTGAGACTGCCTCGCTTCTCTTCGTGGGCAACCTCCACGCAGTCGAGCTTCTTGAGCTCCGTCAGGTGGTAATGAGCGTGCTGAGGGCGGACTCCTACCTCGTCAGCCAATTCCCCAGCGGTGGCGATCTTCTGCGTCAGCAGGTTCAAGATGTGCGCCCTGGTGGGATCTTTGAGGGCAGCGACCAATTTCTGGTTCAGAAGTGTTGGAGCCCTAACTCTGCTTTTCGCCACTACTCGACGACCTCCAGAAAGATCGAAACTTTTACGAGCGAGAAGAGGAGCGTAGTCGATCCTCTCTGAGCAGTTTGCGTTTTCTTTTGTTCGAATCATTTGACTAGTCCTGAGATCTAGGGGAGCGTCAAAAGGTCCGGGGGCTTAACCCCCGGTTAGTGGCTTCATCAAGCTCGGCCAAGCGAACGACGCTAGGGGAGGAGGTGAGACACCGTGAAGATCACGACTGGGCAGCGGCCATTTCCCGTCGCCGGCATAACGAAGGGCAACTAGCCCACTGGCTTGGCTCGGTCTCCTTGGGGGTCGGGCCGACGCCATGCACGCGCCATAGGGCTTTGCTGTGGTCAGGCTTCCTTCCGTTCAAGCGCCTTTTTCGACCAGGCGGTTTTGTTGAAAGGTCAAAAGGCACCGGCGAGGATGGCTTGAATGGACTGCGATTTCGGCGACATTCCACCGGTCGAAGCAATGGCCTATGCCGCTTTACTGCAGGGACTCGCCAGTCCATCGCGGCGCCAGGTTATGCGGCTCCTGAAGCGCCGTGAAGGAATAAGCGCAGGCGAGGTGGCGTCCGAGCTGTCACTACCGCTTGCGCGTGCTGAGTATCACCTCAGGGAGCTGATCCTCGCCAATGCGATAGAGACCCGATGGGCCGATGGGGTCCAAGCGCCGACGAGAACGCGGCTCTTTCGAGTGATCCCTCCTGTGCTCCGAATGGAGTGGGTGCTCTGCTTGCTCGACGAGACGGAGCCGCTCGACACAGCGCATGGTACGAGGAGGCTAATTTCGATCTCCACCAGGACTGGCCTCTCAAGTTGATCGAACGTCTATTCAAAGCTTGCCGAAGAGCTCGGGTGATCCTCCCCCCTGACAGCGCCAGCGCCGGGCGCATCCAGGACGCCCGGAGGCAAGGGCCGAGCGCGACTGCCACCCGCGCATCAGAAGGGCACCCGCCGCCGGCAGGGAGCGGCGGGTGCCCTGATCGGCCACGCATCACCAAGGACCAGCGCGACGCCCTCTATGACGTGATTCTCAGCCGCCTGATCGCGATCGATGACCTGTGGCGAGCGATCGACGCTGAAGATTTCGAGAAGTCCGAGCGGTTGGCGCGGGAGTACACCGATCTTCTGCTGCTGATCCTCAACGACCTTGGCTGGGGCTCCGACGGCGAGGCACTCGAGCTGACAATGCCCGCCGAGGATCTGCATCGCGTCTTTGGCCTCTTCCACAAACGGGCTGCTCGGGCGTTTCCAATCGAGCAGGCGGAGGAAGCCGAAGTTCGCGAGGCGAGGCAAGAAAACCAGCTCGTCCTCGATGCCTGCAAAGTGGTCTTCACGACTATCGACGTGCAGGCGATGCGGGCATGATCGTGGGGAGCATTCCCACGTCGATCTCGGTCAGCCTGGACGAGCGCGATGCGCTGCGCAGGCACCTGCTCGATACCGAGGGGGTCTGGAGCCGGCGCGACTGGGACCTCCCGACCATCGCCGCGAAGTGGGCCGACGCCTACCGCCTGCTCGCCGACCTCGATCGCGATGCGGACACCCGAGGCACATTGGATTTGACCCTTCCGCCGGCCGATCTGCGGCGGGCGTTCACCGACATCAGAGAGGGTCTGTTCGAGATCGACGGCCTGGAGCCCGAGCATGTCCTGATCGTCGCGGGGGGTTGCGAACGAGTGCTGGTGGCGCTAGACCTGTCCTGAACCGGTCGTCCACTGAATCGAGCTGCGGCGCCTGGCTCGACACGAGCCTTGCCTCAAGTCCCTGTGCACACCCTCCACTCATATGCCGCCGCAGCGGATCGCTGCTGTTCACCGCCGGGGCTGCTTTTCGTCAGGAGCAGCGTGAAGCGGTAGGTCCTTGACTCACCGGGCTCGAAGCGCCCCAGGTCGATTCCTTCGGCGGGAACCAATCCGACTTCGCCCAGGAAGATGCGCCGATCGGCGTGGCCGTGGAACTCCTTGATCTCCAAGGCCAGATGGCCGGCTGCGAACTCGTTCGACGCGTAGGCCTCCGAGAGCCGGATCGGGCCCGGCAGAGCGCCGATGTTGACGATCGTGATCTCCGCCCGTCGCCCGTCGCCGGGTGTCAGGTGGGGGTCCGTGGAGATCGCGAAACCGTTGCGTGAGTTCCTCTCCACGAGGCTGCCTGAGCTGCATACGTTGGCCGGGTGCATCGTCTCCCGAAAGGTTGAAACGTAAGCGCCCGGCGACTGTCAGGACTCAGTTGGCGGGGGATAGGCGCTGACGCCGCTCATGAATTGGCGTTTTGAATAACGAGCGAGTCTCCCTACCCTTGGATGGATGGAAATCGATGCTTGCCCAATATGAGCGAAGCAGCGTCAGCTTCCAGCAGGATCGGCTTAGGTGCCGGGATTACGCGTGTGCTCTCCGACGAGGCCCTGGCGCGACGGGCGGCCAAGGAGGACAGCCAGGCCTTCGCGGCGATCTTCCGCCGCTACCACCAGAGCCTCTATCGCTTCTGTCTGGGGATCGTCGGCAATTCCGAGGATGCCCAGGACGCTCTGCAGAGCACGATGGTCAAGGTGCTGCGGGCACTGCCGGGGGAGGAGCGCCAGATCGAGCTGAAGCCGTGGCTCTACCGGATCGCCCACAACGAGTCGATCGACCTTCTCCGTCGCCGCCGCGAGATGCGCCAGGTCGACCCCGACCTGGCGGCACCGGGGTCGGGCTTGGCCGAGGAGGCGGCCGTGCGGGAGAGGTTGCGGCGGCTGATCGCCGATCTCGAGGAGCTCCCGGAGCGCCAGCGCGGCACCTTGGTCATGCGCGAGCTGGCCGGTCTCGACTTCGCCGAGATCGGCGCTGCGCTCGGCACGTCCGCCGCGGTCGCGCGCCAGACTCTCTACGAGGCCCGGTTGAGCCTGCGACAGATGGATGAGGGTCGGGGGATGAGCTGCGCCACGGTGGCCAAGGCGCTCTCCGACGGCGACGGCCGGGTTGCCCGGCGCCGCGACGTTCGCGCCCACCTACGCACCTGCGCGAGTTGTCGCCGCTTCCGTGAGGAGATCGGCGGTCGCGAGCGAGACCTCGCTGCGCTCTCACCGCTTCCAGCCATGGCTGCGGCCGGGCTTCTGCAGGGACTGCTCGGTGGTGGCGGCGGCGCTGGAGGGGGCGGCCTCGCGGCGGCGCTCGGCGGTGGCGCAGCCAACTCGATTGGTGCCTCGGCGGTGCTCAAAGGCGCCGCGGCCGTGGCGCTGGTCGGGGTGCTCGGTGTCGGCGCAGCCGATCGCGGCGGCTTGATTGACCTCGGGCTTCCTGGCGCAGGGGGATCGGAGGCGAGCGAGATCCAGCGATCCCCGGGCGTGGATCAACAGCGGCTGCAGCTGACCCAGGTTATCGGCGCACCCGGGGCCGGCTCCCGGGCCGCAGCGCCGACAGAGGTAGACAGCGGCGGCGAGGCTGGGGCGGCGGCGGGCGCGGACCGTGACGCCCGGGCTGAGGTGCCGGCCACGACCGGCGAGGCGGCGAGCCCGGACGGCGATGCCCCGAACCCTGTCGAGGTGCAGGGTGATGCGGGGGTCGGTGGGGAGAAGACAAATGCCACCGGCACCACTGAACCTCCTGTCGAGGGCTCAACCGAAGGCTCTGCCGAGGATCCTCCCGCCACGCCGAGAGGCGGCAAAGGATCTCCCGCCGCCACTCCCAAAGGCAAAAGCAAAGGCAAAGATCACGCGAAGGATCTACCCAGCGCGTCTGAACATGGACAGCAGACGGCGGCGGCTAACAAAGGCGCCGAACATGGCTCGAGCGGGAGTCCCAAAGGCCAGGCCAAAGGTCAGCACGAAAGCCCGTCCAAACCCGTCCATCCCGAACACCCCTCCACGCCCAGCGTGGAAAATGGTCCGCCGCCGGGAGCCACCGTGCGTGAAGAACACTCGCAGGCGCCCGCAACCCCGCCCGGTCAGGAAAAGGAAAAGGGCAAGAAGTCCCAAGTTCTGCCGTAGGTATGGCCTGACAGTCCAGGGCCGGTCGCGTTTTAGGTATCGGTATGAAGCTCCACGTGAAGGTCGCCCTCGTAGTCCTCAGTGCGCTCGCGCTCACCTTCGCGGGGGTGGGCCTGGCGGCCCCGCAGGGCTCCTCCGACCTGAGGATCTCGAAGTCCGACAGTCCCGATCCGGTCGGCATTGGCTCGACCCTGACCTATTCGATCCGGGTGGAGAACCTCGGCCCGGACACGGCGACCGGTGTGACCGTCACCGACCAGGTGCCGAGGGGAGTTGACCTCGTCTCCGCTGTTTCCAGCCTGGGGCAATGCGCGTCGAAGGGGAGGAAGGTCACCTGTGAGCTCGGCACGCTCGGCACGCTCGGCGCGCCGACGGTCGACTACGGCGGCCCGATCACGGTGACCATCACCGTCATCCCCCGCCGGCTGGGAACGATCACCAACACGGCTTCGGTCAAGGGCGACCAGAAAGACCCGGTCGCCGCCAACGGCAAAGCCACCGCTACGACCCGTGTGGTCGGCCCGCCGGTCACCTGTCGCGGTGTCGCTGCCACGATTGTCGGCACCGCCGCCGACAACACCGTCGTCGGCAGCGGCGGCAGCGACGTGATCGCCACGCTCGGCGGCAACGACAGGATCGTCTCCCTGGCTGGCCGCGATCTGATCTGCGCCGGCAGCGGTAACGACTACGTTGGCGCCGGCTCCGCCGCCGACCGCGTCTTCGGCGGCGTCGGCAGTGATCGTCTGCTCGGCCGCGGCGGCCACGACCTGTTGAAGGGCGGTGCCGGGAGTGACGTCCTCAAGGGCAACCGAGGAGCCGATCGCCTCCGCGGCGGACCCAACTTCGACCGCTGCTTCGGCGGCCTCGGCATCGACTCGATCAAGGGATGTGAGCTTTACCACGATTAACTTTCTTGACCATTACTGTGGCAATGCGGGGCTGCTGACGTAGGGGAAGCAGCATTTGGGCGCCTTATCTGTTCGGCGCTTGATGAACACTTACTTACGAAGCAAATCCCCCTTTCGTCATCTCGCCCACGAGAACCGTCGTGGTGCGCTGGTTCAGGATCGCCCCACTCTGGGCGGCCTGCCTCGGGCGAGGCGCAGTCAGGGTCGGCTGCTGGCGCTGACTGTCGATTTCGTCTCTGCCTTCGTCGCCCTGGCACTGGTCGCCCTGGCGACCGGTGACTACCTTCTTCCGGCGCTTGGGCTTTCGCCCCTGCTGCTCCTGGCGCTTAACGGCGCCCTCGGCGTCTACGCCGAGCGTCCACGGTCCGGCCTCGGCGGCGACGGCGGCGCGGCCGTACCCGTCATGCGCTTGGTCACGGCCGGCCTGTTCGCCTGGTCGGCCTCGCTGTTGACGCCGCTCGACCCCGCCGCCCAACTGCTGCTCTGGGCGGCCGTGGTCGTCCTCGGCGCCGCCGGCAAGGCGGCCACGAGGCCGCTGCTGCATCGTCTCGATCGAGTCGAGCGGTGGATCCTGATCGGCGACGACGCCACCGCCGAGCGGCTACGGGCATACGTGCCGCTGCGCGAGCACGCCGCCATCGTCTCGGTGGTGGCACCCGGCGAGGGCCGCGCCGTGCCGGTCGACCGGGCCGAGGCGCTGGAGCTGGTCGATCGCCACCAGGCCGACCGGGTGGTGATCGCCTCCCAGCACGCTGACGACGAGAGCCTGCTCGACCTGGTGCGGTCCTTCAAGTCGATTGGCGTGCCGATCAGCCTGCTGCCGAGGCCGCTCGATCTGCTCGAAGCGCCGGCGGCGACGCTGAGCCAGGTCGGCGGCGTCTCGCTGGTTGAGGTCGAGGCGATCGGCTCCAAGACGGTGATCCCCTACAACGGCCCCGACCGGCGACACAGCCGTCATACGCGGGTCAGTGTCGTTGTCTCGGCGATGAACGAGGAGAAGAACGTCGGCGTCGTGCTCGCCGGCCTGCCGGCTGGCCTGCACGAGGTGATCCTGGTCGACGGCTGCTCCAGGGATAGGACGATCGAGGTGGCGATGGGGGCCTACCCGGGCATCCGCGTCCTCACCCAGAGCGGCGTCGGCAAGGGGGATGCGCTGCGGACCGGGTTCGCGGCTGTCACCGGCAACCTCGTCGTCATGCTCGACGCCGACGGCTCGGCCAACCCGGCCGAGATATCCCGCTTCGTCGCGGCGCTCGAGGCGGGGGCCGACTTCGCCAAGGGCTCGCGCTTCCTCGATGGCGGCGGCAGCGCCGACATCACTCTCGTGCGCCGGCTCGGCAACGCCTTCCTCAGCGGCACCGCCAACCTCCTGCACGGCACCCGCTTCACCGACCTCTGTTACGGCTACAACGCCTTCTGGACCCGTTGCCTGCCGTTCATCTCCCTAGACGCGCCGGGCTTCGAGGTCGAGACCCTGATCAACCTGCGGGTTGCCGGGGCGGGGATGAAGATCACCGAGGTGCCGAGCTACGAGGAGAACCGGATCTCTGGGCAGAGCAACCTGAAGACCTTCCGCGACGGCTTCCGGGTGCTGGGGACGATTCTCGGTGAGGCTCGCCGCCGCCGCGCCTTCAACGGATACCGGCGGCCGACCACGCAAGCGCCGGAGGCGGCCCCGGCGCGGGCCTCTTGAACGCTCCGGCGGGCAGCGTTTCGGTCGTCGTCCCCACCTGGGACGGCCGCCGCCGCGACGGGCTCGCCGCCTGCGTCGCGGCGATCAGCCGACAGACCTCGCCGCCCGACCAGGTGATTGTCGTCGTCGACCACAACCCGGAACTGCTCGCCTGGGCGCGGGAAGTGCTCCCGGCCGCCGAGGCGATCCCGAATCGCCACGAGCGCGGGGTGGTGGGGGCGCGAAACACCGGTGTCGAGGTGGCGCAGGGCGAGGTCGTCGTGCTGACCGACGACGACACCGAGGCCGATCCCCGCTGGATCGAGCAGTTGCGGGCCTGCTTCGCCGAGCCAGACGTCGTCGGCGTCACCGGCAACCTGATCCCGGCCTGGCACGGCGGCGCCGAGCCGCGCTGGTTCCCGGCGGAGCTCTACTGGGCGCTCGGCTGCAGCTACATCGGCCTACCGGCGGAGCTGGCGCCGGTCCGCAACCCGATCGCCGCGAACATGGCGGTGAGGCGCTGGGCGGTTGAGGGGGTAGGCGGCTTCCGGCGCGGCGTGGTGCCGCGCGAGATCCGCGCCAGGGGCGCGATCGTCGCCGGCGGCCACGCCCTCGAGGACACCGAGCTGGGCATCCGCATCGGCCAGCGCTGGCCGGGGATGAGCTGGCTGTACCAGCCGCGGGCGCGGGTCCTGCACAGCATCGACGCCGAGCAGGCGACGCTCGGCTACCTGCTCCGCCGCAGCTTCGAGGAGGGGGCGGGCAAGGCGGTCCTCGCCAGCCTGGTCGGCAGTGAGCGGGGGCTGGAGTCCGAGCGCAGCTATCTGCGGGTGACGATTCCGCGTGGGATCAAGAAGGGCTTGGGAGATGCCCTCGCCGGCGACCTCTGGGGAGTAGCGCGCGCGGGCGGGATCGTCGCCGGCGTCGCTGCGGCCAGCTGTGGCTACGCGCTCGCGAGGGTGGGCCTGTGGCGGTGAGGAGGAGCTCGCCTCCGGCGCCGGGCTTCGCGCCGGCGCGGCCGGTCGAGGTGGAGATCGGCGCGCCGCTGCCGCACCTCCGCGCCGGCGTCGGCGAGCTCGGCATCCCCTACCGCTCCGCCCTCTGCCTGGTGCGGCTGCACGGGCAGCCGCTCGGCCTCGTCGAGATTGAGCTGCCGCCGGAGGGTGTTGGGCCGGCGGCGCTGGCCACGGCAATCGAAGTCGAGTTGCAGAGCGAGATCGCCGCCCATCTCGACGGCGACGGGCTGCCCCGGCAGCTGCTCGACGCGGATGGTCTCGTCGCATCCAGTGTCCCTGCCTGCCTGTCCGCCCGCGAGGACCTTCTGAGCCGTCCCCCGTTCGTCTCGGTGACGATCCCGACCCGTGATCGTCCCGACAGCGCCGCCGAAGCCGTCGCGGCGCTGCTGACGTCGCGCTACCCGGCCGATCGCTTCGAGGTGATCGTGGTCGACAACCGGCCGCCGGGGGAGGGGGCTGAGGGGGCAGGTGCGATTGCGGGGGTGCTGTCCGACGAGCGGGTGCGGGTCCTGCGCGAGCCGGTCAGCGGTGGAGCCAACGCCCGCAACCGGGGGCTGGCCGAGGCGAGGGGGGAGATCGTCGCCTACGTCGACGACGACGCGATCGTCGACCGCGACTGGCTGGCGGCCGTCGCCCTGGCCTTCAATGGGGAGGAGAAGGTGGGGGCCGTTTCGGGCCTGGTGATGCCGCGTGAGCTGGAGACCAAGGCCCAGGTCTGGTTCGAGGGCTACGCGCGCTTCTCGCGGCGGCTGCAGCGACGTGCCTACGACCTCGGGCCCAACCGGCCCCTCGACGACCCACTCTTCCCGTTCGACGTCGGTGTCCTCGGGACCGGCGCCAACATGGCCTTCCGCACCGCGGCGCTGCGCGCGGCCGGCGGCTTCGATCCCGCCTTCAACACCCGGGCACTGCCCAACGGCACCGACGTCGAGGCTTTGCTGCGGATTCTGCTGGGCGGCTGGACGGTCGTCCGCGAGCCGGGTGCGATCGTCCACCACGCCCATCAGCGCGAGTACCTCCAGCTCGAGCGCCGCGTCTACGGCTACGGCCTCGGGCTGACGGCAGTCCTCACCAAGGCGCTGCTCCACAACCCACGCCTGCTGCCCGAGCTAGCGCGGAAGCTGCCCCGCGGCGCCGCCTTCGCGCTCTCGCCCCGCTCGGCCAAGAACGGTGCCAAGCACGACGATTTCCCGCCCGCCCTGACCAGGCTCGAGCTGCGGGGAATGCTGCGGGGCCCGCTCGCCTACCCGCGCGGCCGCCGCGAGGCGCGGCGGGCGAGGCGCGCGGCGGAGCCGGCCAGGCACGCGGGTCCGCCGCGGAAGCGGTTGCGCGTCCTCCTCGTCACCGACTCCTACCCGCCGCTGATCGGCGGCGCCACCTTCTGGTCGCGGCAGGTGGCGCTGGGGATGAGCGAGCGCGGCCACACGGTCGAGGTGGCGACGACCTGGCAGCCCGGGGCGCCGGCCCGGGAAGAGGACGAAGGGGTCGACGTTCGCCGCCACCGCGATCTGACCAGCCGCGTGCCCTGGGTCTCCGCCGACCCCTACAAGCACAACCCCCCGCCCTTCCCGGATCCGGAGGCGACGCTGCGGCTGCGCCGCCGGATCACGGAGTTCGAACCCGACCTCGTCCACGCCTACGGCTGGCTGACCCACTCGGCCGCGGCTGCTCTCACCGGTTCCTCAGTGCCGCTGCTGGTCTCCACCCAGGACTACGGCAACGTCTGCGCCCTGCGGACGCTGTTCCGCAAGGGCGAGATCTGCGACGGCCCGGCCCTTGCCAAGTGTCTCGACTGCGCGGCCACCAACTACGGGGCCGCCAAGGGGGCGGTGGCGGTCGCCGGCGTCTTCGCCTCGCGGCCGCTGGTCAGGCGCAAGGCAACTGCCTTCCACAGCATCAGCCGCTACGTCGCCGGCGTCGTCGAGGGCGATCTGGCTGGCTCCGGCACGCCGATCGAGATCGTCCCCAACTTCAGCCAGGACGTCCCCGGCAAGGCCGTCGACGAGACGGTCCTGGCCCAGCTTCCGGACCGCCCCTTCATCCTCTACGCCGGAGCGCTCAGGGACGTCAAGGGAATTTCCGAGCTCTGCGCCGCCTACCAGCGGCTCGCCGACCCGCCGCCCCTCGTCCTCGCCGGCCCGCCCGCGCCCGAGACGCCGACCGAGTTCCCGGACCGGGTCACGGTCCTCACCAACGTGCCCCACCCGACCCTGATGGCGATGTGGGACCGGGCCCTATTTGGGGTCTTCCCGTCAAAGTGGCCGGAGCCGCTCGGAAATGTCGTCTTCGAGGCGATGGGCCGCGGCCGGGCGGTGATCGGCACCCGGCCGGGCGGCCACGAGGACATGGTCAAGGACGGCCGCACCGGCCTGCTCGTCGCCGCCGGCGACGCCGACGAGCTGCTCCTGGCGATGTCGCTGCTGATTGCGGACCACGAGCTTCGCGAAGGGCTCGGGCAGAGGGCAAAGGCGAGAGCACGTGCCTACTCCGCGGCGGCGGTGCTGCCGGAGCTGGAACGGCTCTACTTCGAGACGGTCACGGCGGGCGGGGTACGGCGATGAGCTGGCTGCTGATCCCGCTGGTCCTCTTCCTGCCCGGCTACGCGCTCGCCGCGCTCGCCTTCCCGCCTGGCAGCGTTGGCCCTGCTGAGCGCGGCATCTACGCGGTCACGCTCAGCATCGCCGTCGCCGTGGTGGGCGGCCTGGTCCTGCAACTGGCGATCGGCCTCGATCGCGCCAGTTGGGCCGTGCTCCTGTTCATCGTCACCCTGCTCTGCACGGTGCAGGGGGTGCGGCTAGGCCGGTATCCCAAACCACGGCGGCCGCGGCTGCCCTGGGCGCTGCCACTCGTCGCGGTCGCCTTCGCGGCGGCGGGCCTGGTGAGCGCTATGGCGGTGGTCTCGGCGCATGACGGGCTTCTCGACAGCCGTGCCAGGGCCAACTTCACCGACTTCTGGATGGTCCCGGCAAGGACGGCCACGGCCGCGGACGGGAGCTTCGTCGTCGGACTGCGCAGCCACGAGAGCGGGCCGAGCCGCTACCTGCTGCGGCTCTCGCATGATGGTCGCCTCCTGCACGAGCGCGCGGTCGTGCTGGGGCCGGAGCGGCAGCGGGTCTGGGACTTCGTTGCCCCGTCGGGGTCCGGCCGGATCGTCGCCTCCGTCAGGCAGGACGGGGGGCCGAGTCGCCGTCTCTACCTGCCGCTCGGGAGGTGAGTCCACAAGTGCAGCCGGCAGCCACTCGACCCAGACGACCAGCCGCCCGCGCTGGCGCGGGCAGGCCCCGGCGCCGTCCCCGCCGCTCGCCGCAGACCAGCCGCAACTTCCGGCTCGGCGCCGCGCCGCTCCTCGCCCTGGTGGTGGCGGCCGGCCTGACCCTGATCGCCTCGGGCAATAACGGCGCCCGCCTCGGCGAGGCCGATGCCGAAACCATGTTCTGGGCCGGGCTGCTGCTGATCTACCTGCCCCTGACCCTGCGTCTGTTCGGGCGCTCCGCCTCGCGCGAGGAGCGGTTGACGCTCGTCTTCCTGCTCGGCGTCGGTCTCTACCTGGTCAAGGTCCTGCACAGCCCCGGGGGCTTCACCCTGCACGACGAGTTCGCCTCCTGGCGGGGGGTCTGGGACCTGGAGCGGACCGGTCACCTGTTCACCGCCAACCCGCTGATCGGGAACTTCAGCGTCTTCCCGGGGATGACCGCGGCGACGGCGGCGCTGAGCCAGCTCAGCGGCCTCTCGGTGTTCGTCTCGGCGCTGGTCCTGATCGGGGTCGCCAGGGCGGTGATGATCGTCGCCCTCTTCCTGATCCTGGAGCGGGCCGCGGGGTCGCCCCGGGTGGCCGGCATCGCGATCGCCGTCTACGCCTGCAACCCGAGCATCCTCTACTTCGACTCGCAGTTCGGCTACGAGTCGCTGGCCCTGGCCCTGGCGCCGGCCCTGCTGCTCGTGGTCATGCGCGGCACCGGCTTCGAGCGCCGTCCTCGCGTCCCGCCGGTTGCCGGGTCGTTGGCCGCGATCGCCCTGCTGGCGGCGGCGCTGGCGGTGACCCACCACCTGACCGCCTACGTGATGGTCGCCTTCTTCGCCCTCTGGAGCGGCATGATCGTGCTCGTCGAGCGCCGCTCGCCGTTCGCGCAGCTGCTTCGCCCGGCGCCACTCGGCAGCCGCCGCTCGGTGGCGGAGACGGTTCGGACCCGGCTTCGCATCGGCCCGGCGCTCGGCTGTCTGCTGCTGGGGGCACTGGCGGCGGCGTGGTTTGCGTTCGTCGCCGGCGGCGCCACCCAGGACGAGCTCGGCGGCGTCTTCACCAGTGCCGCCAGCTCCGCCTTCGACCTCGTCTTCGGCGGCTCCGGTGCGAAGACGCTGTTCAAAGCGGGGACGGGCGAGGTCGACCCGTTGCTGATCCGCTTGCTGGGACTGGCCTCGGTGGGGATCCTGGTCCTGGTCATCCCGCTCGGCGCCTGGCGCGTCTGGCACTCGGAACGCGGGCGGCCACTGTCGCTCTCGCTGGCGGTCGTCGCCCTGCTCTACCCGGTGACCCTGGTACCCCGCCTCACTCAGGCCGGTTCGGAGATCTCCCAGCGCGCTTCGGAGTTCGTCTTCGTCGGGGTCGGCTTCGTCGCGGCGCTGCTGTTCGTGCACCTCACCGCCTCTTCGAGCCGGCTGCGAACCGGCGCCGCGGCCCTTGTCGCGACCGCGCTCGTCGGGCTCGTCTTCGTCGGCGGGGTGATCCTCGGCGGCTCGCCGGTGACGCGGCAGCCAGGCCCGTTCGAGGTCGGCGCCAGCTCCCGCTCGATCGGCCCGCAGGGCATGGCCGCGGCGCGCTTCGCCGCCGCCTACCTGCCGCGCGACAGCCGCATCCTCGTCGACGCTCCTAACGGGCTGCTGCTCGGCTCCTACGGGCACCTCGACCCGGTCCTGGGATCGATCCGCGATATCCCGGTGACCAGGGTCTTCTTCAGCAGGCGCTTCGACGCCGCCGTGCGGACCGTGATCGTCAGGGACGCGATCGACTACGTCGTCGTCGATCGCCGGCTCGCCACCGCGCTGCCAGTCGACGGCCACTACTACGAACGCGGCGAACCGGGCGCCTTCGAGCGGACCAGGCCGGTAAGCCGCGCCGCCCTGCGGAAGTTCGAGCGCGTGCCCGGCGTCGGCAAAGTCTTCGATAACGGGCCGATCGTCATCTACGACACCGCCGGACTGGGGATGCGATGAGGACCCACCGCACGATCCTCGTCAACGCCGGATCGATGATCGCCGCGGCCGCCACGACCTCGCTGCTCGGCGCCGCCTTCTGGTGGCTGGCGGCGCGCCAGTTCAGCCAGGACTCGGTCGGGATCGCCGCCGGCGCGGTGTCGGCGATGACCCTGCTCGGCTTCGTCGCTACGATCGGGCTGGGGACGGTCCTGATGGGGGAGCTGCCCCGCCGCCGCGGCCAGGCGCACGGCCTGATCAACGCCGCGCTGCTCTCCTCGGCTGCCGCCGGGGCGCTGCTCGGCCTCGTCTTCGCCGCCGTCGCGCCGCTGCTATCGGACGGGTTCGAGCCGCTGCGGCAGAGCCCGCTCGCGGTGCTCCTCTTCGCCGCCGGCGTGGCCCTGACGGCGCTGACGCTGGTCCTCGACCAGGCCCTGATTGGGCTGCTCAAGGGAGGGCTGCAACTGGTCCGCAACATCGCCTTCGCCGCCGTCAAGCTCGCTCTGCTGGGTGGAGTCGCGGCGCTGGCCGCGACCTACGGCGGGATGGGCATTTACGCCGCCTGGGCGCTGGGCGCGCTGCTCTCGCTGACGGTGATGACGCCCTTCTACCTCGGCCATGAGCATGGCCGCCGGCTCAGCTTCGGGCTGCTGCGGGAGATGCGCGGCGATGCCGCCGGCCATCACGCCTTCAACCTCGCCCTGCGGGCGCCCGACCTGCTGCTGCCGATCGCCGTGCTGGTTCTGCTCTCGCCGAGCCTCAGCGCCAGCTTCTTCATCGCCTGGATGATCGCCAGCCTGCTGTTCGGCGTCCCGCAGTCGCTCAGCACCGTCCTCTACGCGGTCGGCTCCGGGGATCGCGCCGACCTGCCACGACGGTTCCGGTTCAGCCTCAACGTCTCGACCGTGTTCGGGGTCGCCGCCGTCCTCGTCCTCTTCCTCGCCGGCGGCGAGATCCTCGGGGTCTTCGGCTCCGGCTACGCGAGCGACGCGACCGTCGCGGTCCAGATCCTCGCGGTCGGTGTCTTCCCGGAGATCGTCCGGACCCACTTCGTCGCCGTGCGCCGGCTCAATCGCCGGGTCGGCTCGGCGCTGCCGCTGGTCTGGGGCGGCGCCGCGCTGGAGGTGGCTGGAGGCGCGGCGGGGGCGTTGATCTTCGGCGACCTGACCGGAGTCGCGGCCGGTTGGCTGGCGGCGATCTGCGTCGAGTCGGCGCTGATGGGTCGTGACGTCTGGGCGATGGTCAGCGCTTCAGAACCTGAAAGCCCGCTCGCCCCTCCGGCGAGCGCCGTCCGTTCGCCAGCGCCACGATAGAAACGCGGTAGCGGCCGGGGACCAGCTTGCGCCCGGCGATCTTGGCCGAGAAGCGGACTGTGTTGCGGCCGGTGTGACCGTGGCGGCGCAGGGTCAGGCGCCGGGCCGAACCGCGCCGCTGGATGCGGATGCGGACCTTTGCCGGCTGCGAGAGCCGGTAGCGAATTGTGCCGCGGCGCTTGGCCCGCTTGGCCTTGGTGCGCCGCTTCGCACCCGCTTGCGACGCCGGCTGGCTGGCGGCGCTGATCCGCTTGGTGACGTTGACGTTCTGGACCAGGGGAGAGCTGGGCTCGGCGAAGGGCTTGTAGGGGACCGGACCGCCGTAGAGCGAGGACGCGGCCACGGTCCGGAAGGCGGCCAGCGCCGCCGGAGAAGAGTCGACCCGCCAGTCGGCCTCCTTCTGGACGTCGAACCAGATGGCTGCGGTTACGCGGGGGAAGAGGCGGGGGATCTCGTTGAGGAAGCCGCGCAGGATCCAGGCGGCCTTGTCGCCGCCGAGCTCGGCCGAGGCGACCTCGGTGATCATCACCGGCTTGGAGCTGAGCTGGGTCAGGGTCGCGTAGGAGGAAGCAAATGTGTCCCCGAGGCTGAGCCAGCTGTGCCCGGTCGAGGCGAACGCGGAGCCCCAGTTGTAGCCGTCGAGCCCGACCGCGTCGACCCAGGCGTCACCGGGGAAGTACTGGCTGAAGGGGATGCCGCCATCGTCGATGTTGGGGGCCCAGACCCACTCGGCGTTGGTGGCTCCGTCGGCCCGGAAGATCTCGACCGCGTGACGCCAGGCGGCGATGTAATCGGCGGCGGTGTTGCCGGCGAAGGCGCCCTGGCCGCCGCCCCAGGGGATGCCGGCGGCGGGGGAGAGGTTCATCTCGTAGGCGAAGCGGATCAGCAGGCGGCTGTTCCATCCCTTGGCCACGGTCGCGGCTTCATGCAGGTAGCTGTCGTACTCGCCGGCGGCGATCCGGGAGAGGGCGATGTCGTCGCCGTTGGCATCGACCGGCTCGAGGCTGACCATCGGAGTCTGTCCCCGCGCCGCCAGATTGGCGATCTCGCTCGAGTACATCAGCGGCCGGTCGAGGCTGCGGTACCACATGACGATCGCCGGTTTCTGGCCGACCAGGCTGGCGTACTGGTCGAGGACCTGGCCGCTGCCGGGGGCGTCGCGAACGTAGGCGCCGAGCTGGATCGAGGCACCCGCAGCCGGCGCGCCGGCTGCGAGCACGGCGACGGTGATGGCAGCAGCCATCAAGCATCGACTGACCCAGCCGACGACTCGGCATTGAGTTCGGACCCACATGACGCCTCCATCGACCGAGACCGCGGCAGGCGCTCATAGCGATGCATGGCTTCTGGACAAATGTCCGAGTTTGCTTATAAAACGCGTGCTTCAGGCGCTGCCGAAGGCCCGCTGGACCGCTCGCGAGGAGCGCAGCCGCCGTACCCGCGGCGAGGTCTTGGCGAGGAACCGCGGCCAACCATCGTCCCGATATATCCCCGCTCTCATCAAGGCGAGCATGTCTGCAGGTTGACCGGGGTGGACAAGGCTCCGCGGCGGGATCGCGACGCGGCCGTCAAGGATGACGCCAGTTTCGTATCCCGCCGCCCGGGCATGCTCGGCGATGCGCCGATCATGAGCCCCAAAGGGATAAGCGAGGCTCGTGCAGGGCCGCTGCAGCGCCTCCTCGCAGGCGGCGCGCGAGTCTGCCAGCTCGGCGTCGAGCTCGGCGTCGCCGAGCGCGGTCAGGTCGGGATGGGTGCTGGAGTGCGATCCGATCTCCCAGCCGGCGGCGTTGAGGGCGCGGAGGTCGTCCCAGGACATGCACTCCAGCTCCACCTCGAAGGGGGTGCCGGCCCACTGCGACATCGTCGACCAGGTCCGCCGCTCGTCGCTGCCCACGTAGGCGGTCGGCGCGAAGACGGTGGCCGGCGCTTCGTGGCGCGACAGCACCGGCAGCGCCCGCTCGATCACCGAGCGGTAGGCGTCGTCGAAGGTCACCGCGAGGGTCTTGCCCGCCGGCGCTTGGCGGAGCGCCTCGGTGAGGGTCATGGGGCGGTAGCCGCGGCGCCGCAGGATGCGCAGCTGGGCGTCCAGCCGCGCCGGCCGCACCGCGAACTCGGTTGGCCAGTCCTCGCTGATCGCGTGGTAGCAGAGGATCAGCAGGTCAGACATCGGCCCGGGCCGTTCGGCGTCGGGTCATCAAGGCGACGAGGGCCAGCGACCCGGCCACGAGCAGCCCGACCAGCGGCCACAGCGCCGCGCCGAGGCGGTCGCCCAGCTTGCGCCACAGTTCTTCCAGCCACGACGGCGCGCCGTAGCCGCCGGACGGGATCTGGATCGCCGCCACCTGGCCGGCCACGCGCGCTGGCGGGGTGGCGAGCAGCTCAGCCCGGGTGCCCGAGTACTGGGGCCGGGCAATGCCCTCGCGGAAGGCCGCCAGCGCCGAAGGCGAGCTGGCGACGCGGAAGTCGGAGCGATCGACCCCGTTGAACCAGACCACCGCGCGGACCAGATCGAAGTTGGCCAGCTCGCGCAGCAGTGCGTTTTGCACCCAGGCCGCCTTGTCGCCGTCTTCTTCTCCGGAGCCGGTCTCGGCGATCAGGATCGGCTTCGAGGTCTCGGCGGCGAGCACTTCGTAGGAGCCGGCGAAGACCTCGCTGAACGAGCGCCAGCCGATCGATCCGCCCCAGTTGAAGCCGTCGAGCCCGACCCAGTCGACCCACCTATCGCCAGGGTAGAACTGCATGAAGGGGAGCTTGCCGGTGTTGACGTTCGCGCACCAGACCCAGAGCACGTTGTCGGCGCCCTCTTCGCGGAAGACCGTCACCAGGTGTCGCCAGGCGGCGACAAAATTGCGGCTGCCGCTGCCGGGGGCGCCCCGGCCCCAGGGCTCCCAGTCGCCGTTCATCTCGTGGGCGAAGCGCAGCATGATCGGCTTGCCCCAGGCCCTGGCTTCGCGGGCCGAGCGGCGCAGGTAGGCGTCGAAGCGGCCGGCGGCGATCTGGCGCAGCTTGAAGCTGTCGCCGGCGCTGTTCCAGGGCTCCCAACTGACCATCGGCAGCGCCCCGCGACGGTTGATCTGGCGCAGCTCCGGCCGGTAGAACGGCTTGATGTCCCAGCGCTTGTAGGAGATCACGATCGCCGGCATCCGCCCGACTTCCTTCGCGTACTTGTCGATCAGCGTCGGGTCCTTCCAGTGGTCCGGGACGTAGGCGCCGATCGCGATCGGCGCTGCCGGGGCGGCGGCGGGGGTGGCAGCCAGGGTCGCCAGGGCGACCGCGAGCGCCCCGAGCCAGGCTCGCCGCCTCACCAACCCCCCGCCGATGGGCCGATTTCCCACGATATAGAGGAGGTTTTCTGCCCATCGAGCCGGAGTTTTCCCGAGTAGCGCTTGGCGCGGATCTCGCGACGGAACGCCGCCAGCGCCGTGGCGGAGCTGTCGACCCGGAAGTCGGCGCCGTCGGTGGCGCTGAACCAGACCACGGCGCGCACCCGGGGCAGGCGGGGCAGCTGGCGGCGGAGGGTCCTGCGCAGCCAATTGGCCTTGCTGCCGCCGGCCTCGTGGGAGCCGACCTCGGCGATCATGATCGGCTTCGAGGTGATGCTGACGAGCTTGCGGTAGGAGCGGTCGAAGACATCGGAGAAGGACTGCCAGGCGATCGGCGCGCCCCAGTTGAAGCCATCCAGGGCGACCCAGTCGACCCAGCGCTCGCCGGGGTAGAAGCGCATGAATGGCAGCTCGCCGTTGTCGACGTAGGGGCACCAGACCCAGCGCACGTTGTCGGCGCCCACCCGGCGGAAGACCCGCACCATGTGCCGCCAGGCGGCGACGAAGCGGGGGCCGGTGGTGCCGTCGACGCCGCGCTGCCAGGTCGCCCAGCTGCCGTTCATCTCCTGGCCGAAGCGCAGCAGGATCGGGCCGCCCCAGGCCTTCGCTTGACGGGCCGATCTGCGCAGGAAGGCGTCATGGCGGCCCTTGGCGATGGCGCTGAGGCGGTAGCCGCGATCGTTCGCGTCCCACGGCTCCCAGCTGATCATCGGGATCGCCCCGCGGGCGGCGATCTCGCGCAGCTCCGGCGGGTTGAACGGCCTCACGTCCCAGCGCTTGTAGGCGCCGACGATCGCCGGCCGGCGCCCGGTCTGCTCGGCGTAGCGGTCGAGCTGGCCGGGGTCGTCCTCGACGCCCCTTATATAGACGCCGAGGGCGATCCGGTGTGCCGCAGCGGGGGTGGGATGGCTGGCGGCAACCGCCAGCGCCAGCGGTACCGCGATCGCCAGCCCGCGCGCCAGCGCCGGCGAGCGCAGCGGCAGGCAGGCCACCGCCGCGGCCAGCAGGGCGCCGGCATAGACGGCGTAGGGAATCTCGGCCGGGGCCCCGACCACCGGCCAGAGCAGCCCGACGCCGGGCCCGGTCGCGAGGTCGCGCAGTAGGTGGGCTGAGACGCCGAAGGCGACTCCGAGCAGCACCTGACGAAGATCCCGGCGCGAGGCCGCCAAGCCGAGCCCGAGCAGGACCGCGACCAGCAGGAGCCCGTGGGTGTACGGGCGGGGCAAGGAGCCGGTCAGGAAGTGCGCCCCGAGGTAGCCGGGCAGGTGGTCGAAGTCGATCGCCACGCTGGCGATCAGCGCCGCCGCGACGAAGCGCCCCGGCAGCCACGAGCCGGTCAGCGCCGCGACCGCGAGCAAGGCGATCGCGCAGGTCGCCAGGTGCGCCGGCTCGTCGACCAGCCCGTAGGCGATGCTGCCGGTTGAACCCTCGAGCAGCCCCCAAAGCAGGTCGAGACCGACTACGAACCCTGCCAGCATGAAAGCCAGCAGAACAGGGTCAGTTCGGCGCGGTGACAACAGAGACACGATAGACCCCCAAAGGGGGCGAGGCACCCGGCCAGCCGTTGTTGCACCGCTGTCACATCGCCCTGCCGCGGGGCGTGTTACTGGGGTGAGCGACGGTCGAAATGTTCCGCCTACGCCGGGCACCGAGCCGCGAGTAGGGACGGCTCGGGAGCGTCGTTATCGGGAGGTGAGCGGCATCCACGACCGGTATCGGTCGGAAGGGTCGCATGCGTACACGCTCGACGAGGTCGATGCGCGGATCATGGCCTGTGCCGCCGACGAGGCGGCGGCGCAAGGCTCTGGGCCGTTGCAACCCGCGTTGTTCAGGGAGCTGGAAGGGATCTTTCAGGTCAGGCTGTACCGTGGCATTCCCGCGAGCCGCGAGGCGATGGCCGCCTACGGAGTCGCGCGGGGTCATGCCGGCGGGGAGCAGGAGGCGGCTGAAGGGAACCACCGGCGCGTCGAGCGCCGGCGGCGCGAGCTCGTCTCGCAGCAGATGCGCCTGCCACGCCCGGTCACCGGGCTGACCCTGAGTCGTCCCTGGTTCCTCGCCGTGTGCTTGGTGCCGGCGATGCTGATCGAGATCATCGGCTCGACGCCCTCCGTACAGGAGGCGTTCAAACTCGACATCGGCTGGGCGGTCCTGTTCGCGATCGGGATCTCGGCGGTGCTCGTGCTCACCGCCGAGCAGCTGGGTAATGCCCTCGCTGCCGCCACGGCCCACTCGCGGCGACTCACTGCCCTCGCCGCCGGTCTGCTGCTGTTCGTCGCCCTGGGGGCTGGGGTCGGCGCGATCATCTCCCTCGCCGACAGCCGGGAAACGAACCTCTCCTTCAAGGAGGCGGTGGCGGCAAGCCGGGCGGGCCAGGACGAAAGTGGACGGATTGGCGGGGACGAGCCGAACGCCGGGGCGCCGGCGGCCGCGGTTGACAGCTCGGCCGCCGCCCCCGACACCCCCACCAAGCCCGACTTCGAATTCTTCGTGCCGCTCTCGATTCTCGTTCTGATGGCCTCCACCCTGGTCGCCTTTCGGGTGGAGGCAGCCCGCGAGCACAACGAGTTGGTCGACCGGATCGCGACAGCGGAGGAGGATGCCGAGGACCAGCGCGATCTGGCGGAGGAGAAAGCCGGGGATCAGGTCCAGGCTGTCGAGGGAGACCGCACGGTGCTGCTCGATGTGGCGGCACACGTGGAGCGGGAATGCAACCTGTTCGCGATCTGGATCGCTCGCTTCGAGGTCGAGTACGAGCGCTTCTGTGCTGCAGTGGGCAAGCGCCCCCGGCACGTGACCACGCCCCCTCTCCCCGACGTGGGCACGATCATCCTTCAGATCCTCCAGCCGCTGCGAGGCTCCCGGCCGCCGACGGAAGCGGAGGCCGAGGCGATCACGGGGGTCGGAGGAAATACTTCCGGCAATGGCAATGGCAATGGCGCCGGCCCGGGCCCTGACGGCGCCGATCCGGGCCCCGACGGCGACGGGACCGGAGGGGATGGCGTAGTCGGAGACGAGAGCGGCGACTCGGAGCCTGAGCCGCCGCGCCCGCCGCCACCACTACCCCCGTGCGGAGAGTCCCCGCGCACGAGCTTCGACGAAACCGGGCGGCCCGCCAATCTCGGGTGGGTGGGCAAGCTCGGGGAGGCAGAGACCAAGGAGGACGACTAGATGCGGGAATCGGCGAAGCGGAAACAGCGCAAGAAGGAAGAAAGGAAGCGGAACATCATCCTGATCGCCGGCGGCGCGGCGCTTCTGCTGATGGCGGTGGGCGGTGCTGTTGTCCTGGCCAGCGGTGGCGGCGGGCATGCGGCGAACGGTTGTGTGATCGTCGACGTGTCCGAATCCACCGAAGTGGCGCGCCAGGAGTATGGCGAGGAGTTCAGCGATTTCGCGACCTCTATCGGGCTCGACGGCAGCGGCGACATGTGCGTGATCTTCGCCGCCGCCGACCCGCTCGCCGAATCGCTGGCCGAGCCTCTCTTTGTCGGCCCCGCGGAGAGCAAGAAGGGCGGCATCGAAGAACGATCCGACGTCGAAGCAAAGGTCGCCGTGGCCCGCGAAGACCTCGAATCCAGCCTCGCAGGGTCGTCGCTCCGGGACAACGGCTCCGCCCTGATCGAGGCCGGGGTCGAAGCCGCCCAGTTCCTCCAGCCAGGCGATCGTCTGCTGTACCTCTCCGACGGACTGCAGTGGACCCCGGAGCTGCATCTCTCCAAGCTCGACCTGACCCCGACCGCGATCGCGCGGTTGCTCGCCGAGATGGAAGCGGAGGGGCTGATCCCCGACCTCGAGGGAGTGGAAATCAGCTTCCCGTTCATGCTCTACCACCCGGGCGGGATCGACGACGCGAAAGTCCGTCGGATCACCGATTTCTGGGAAGAGTGGGCGGAGCGGGCCAGGGCCGACATCACGGTGAGGGAGTCGGTCAAGCCGTAGAAGTACCGAATGCAAACAGCTTCTTTACCGCTTTGCTACCTCTTGTGCATATATAGATACCCTGAGTGCCAAATAATCACTGATTAGTACGGGGGGGCACGGTGGGATTGAGCAGGGAGGAGGGGCGCGGCAGGGCTGCGCCTGGGCTGACGGTGCAGCGCGGCCTGGGCGAACTGGCGGAAGTGTGCGAGCGGGGCCGTAAATCGGGCTGGCCGTCGCGGGATCCATGGCGGAACGGCGAAGCCTGGCAGAACACCTACGTCGCCCTGGCGACGCGGATCCTCGACGGGCGGGTCGATGTGGACCGGCCGCTCGGCCCGCTGGCGCGGCTTGCGGCACGGCGGTTCTTCCTCAGTGAGCGGCGCGGCCAGCAGCGCCTCACCGAGCTGACCGACACCCAGTTGCACCGCTTTCACCTCGGCGAGGAGCGCACCCTGGAGGAGGAGGCCGAAAGCGCTCGCCGCGGCGACGCGCTGCGGGTTGCGCTGATCGACCAGCTCGACGCCGGCAACCTCAGCGAGGCCGACCTGGCGATCCTGACCAGGCGCTACGTCGACGAGTGGGGTGCGGCGGAGGTCGCCGACGCGATGGGCCTTGGCATCGCCAACGTGCGGCAGATCTGCACGCGCCGCTGCCAACTCCTGCGCGAGGCGCTGGCCGCACAGGGCCTGCCGGCGACCGCTTAGGGCAGGCTCGCCCTGCCGGCCTCGTCGGGAACGAAGGTCACTTCCTCGCCGAGGTCGAAGCCGCCCTGACCGAGCCGCTCGCGGGCAGGGCGCTCGAGTATGACGTTGACCAGGGGCGAGATTTTGCGCCCGTCCCACTCGCCGTCGGGGGGTAGGCGATCTGCGATTACGCTGGCGAAGTGGTCGACCGCGAATCTGACGTCAAGCCCGAACTCGTCACCGAGGTTGGCCCCCAGGTGCCGGCAGGACTTCTCGATCATCGCCTTCAGCGCGGGCCGTCGCAGGTAGTCGTAGCCGACCAGGGAGTCCTGTAGCCGGCTCCATAGCGCCGGCGAGCCGAGGCCGCCCGTTTTGGCGGGCTCTTCGAGGCGGCTCTTCAGTATCGCCGCGCTACGCGCGAGCAGCTCCTCGGAGCTGAGCAGGACGCCGCTGCCGTTCCCGCTTGCCCGCCCGCCGACCGCCGCCGTGGCCCCGACCGCGACCGGCTCGTTCACGCTCGCCTTTGCGTTGTCGTCGTCCTCGTCTTCCGATCGTCCGGATCCGGCGTTGGTGGTGAGGATCAGGACGGCGTTCTCGAAGCCGAAGGTGCGGCCGCGGCCGTCGGTGAGCCGGCCGGCATCGAGGATGCCCAGCAGCATTTCCGCGAGGCGGGGGCCACCACGGTCGAACTCGTCGAGGACGATGATCGCCGCATCGGCTTCGAGCGCGTCGGAGAGGGCGCCACCGTCCTCATAGCCGACGTACCCGGGGGGCGCCCCGGTCAGTCGCGCCGTGTCGTGTTCCTGCTGGAACTCGGCGCAGTCGATCCTGCGCACAGCGTTGCGGCTGCCGGCGATCGCGTCGGCGAGGATGTAGCCGGTCTCGGTCTTGCCGACTCCGGTTGGCCCGTGCAGCACCATCGTCGCCATCGGCCGCGTCACCAGTGAGCCCGGCGGGCGGTTCGCCGAGCGCCAACGGCCGCGCTCGAGCAGCTCCTGGATCGCCTCCATCGCCTGTTCCTGGCCGACGATCTCGTCTTCCAGCATGCTCATGATCGCGCCGACCCCGACCCTGTTGATCGGGGTGCCGAGCTGTTCGCGACGGGCTTCGCGGAACAGCGTCTCCGGGCGGGAGATCGGCTTGCGTACCGCATGGGAGCGACGGCTCATCTGGTTGAGGCCGCGCAGGGTGTACCCGTGGGTGATTCGGGCCAGGGCGTCGAGGTCGTCATCGCTCGGTTTCTCGGCTATGGCGCCGAAGAACCCGGGGGTGAGGTCGCGCAATGCCGCCGCCCGCTCGGCCCGGTCGGGCAGGTCGACGTTCAGCTCGACCACGCCGGGAACTTGGGCCACCAGATCGGCCACCTGGTGGCCCGGGTTGCCGTACACGATCAGCATGTTCTGGACGGGCGGGCCTTCGCCGCCGTTGCCGCGGAAGCCTGCCTCCGCCATCGCCTCGAGCAGCACCCCGGGGGCGCGCGGGTCGTCCGGGTTTTCCCCTTCACTGAGGACATCGGGGTCGCGCAGGATTACCGCCACCGATATCCGCTGCTGGCGCAGCAGGGTGCGGATCGTGTTGGCGATCAGGAAGGGGGTGCTCGCTTTGAAGTTGGCGCCCTCGACCGCGCTCAGGTCCGAGGCGTTGATTTCCTGGAGCACTTCTTCGACCCGCCGGTCCTCGCCGTCGACGCAGTACAGCCCCCGCGCCTGGCTGACGACGACGACCGTCTCGATCCCGGCGTTGCGATTCAGCTCGCGGCCGATCGCCCACAGCTCCGCCCGGATCTCGCCCTCGACCAGCACCTCGTCGCCGACCTGGCCGCGGAGAACGACATGCGCGCCCGCCTGGGCGTGGTCGGCGAGGGCGCCCAGGTGCCTCGAAGTTGCGGTCATCCTGCTCTCCTCGTCTTTTTTGCCTGCGCCGTCTGTTGTCGTTTTTTCTTCCGGCGCCGCGGCTGCGCGCCGGCCGCGCCCGGGTCGTCGAGCTCCATCTCGGCGCCGGCCTTCCTGGCGATCTCACGCACTGCCTCCTCGCCTTCCTCGCAGCTGATGCCCGTGCTGCCGTCGTTGTCGAACACCACCTCGTGCTCGGTCGGGCCGCCCGCGGTGGTCGGGGGTGAGGAAACGATCGTCAGCGGCATCTCCCGCTCCCCGCCGAACTCGAGCTTGCCCTTCATCTTGCCGCCCTCCCTGGCCGTGCCGACGAACGTCGCGCCGGCCCTGCCGAG
Organism: Solirubrobacterales bacterium; assembly: GCA_036009365.1. Lineage (GTDB taxonomy): Bacteria > Actinomycetota > Thermoleophilia > Solirubrobacterales > 70-9 > VAYN01. The sequence continues at coordinate 31,105 of DASYLY010000107.1, read as the reverse complement.
GATCTCGTCCGTCACCAGCTGCTGGGAGACCGCGATTGCGTGCTCCATTTCGGCCTGTTGCTCGAGGCGTTCGACCCGTTGTGCGGCCGCCTCACGGGCACCGCTGCGGGCGTCGTCCAGGATCGCCGCTCGTTCGCGGGATACCTCTTCCCCTGAGAGGAGGCCGTCGAGCGCGTCGCAGCGGGCGGCGTAGAGGCCGAACGCGTCCGAGTCGGCGACCTGCATCTGCGCGAATTCCTCTTTGAAGGCGGCGGCGCTGTCCTCTGCCCGGGAGAGGTATTCGGCCCGCATCTTCTCTTCGGCCTGCTTCAGTTTCGCCATCGCGTCGTCTCTCAGGCGCACCGTTGCTCTCATCGTGCTCGCGCTCAACTGCCGATCACCTCCTGATGGGTGTTGTCGGGGATTGACTCCGGGCGGTCGCCGACCAGCCGGTCGACCAGGCCTGGGACCGGTGGGACGCCGACCCACTCGAAGACGAGGTCGGCGTCGATCGACCACTCCATGCCGGCGGGCGCGTCGTGTTCGGGCGCCAACTCGGCCTCGTGCCGGGCACTGAGCGCGTGCAGGCGCTGATTGCTCGATCCGCGCCAGCGCAGGGGCGCGTGCAAGCGCTCGACGTAGGGCCCGTCGACCAAGAGGTCGAGGCGGTCCAGCAAGGCCCGCTGGGCGGGGCTGCCCTTGGCCCGCAGCCACTCGAGCCTGTAGCCAGAGAAGGACATCGTCGAGAGCGTGGGCCGCTGCTCGCGCAGCAGGTCGACCAGCCGCGAGAGCGCTGCCGCCTGCAGGAAGGGCTCGCCGCCGCTGAAGGTGACGCCGGCGATGTCGTCGAGGGCGCCGAGGCGGGCGGCCAGGGCGCCGATGTCTTCCCCGAAACCGCCGTCGAGTGCATGGGTCGGCTCGGCGACGCAGCCGCGGCAACGCAGGTGGCAGCCTTGGACGACAACCACCGCGCGTGGTCCGGGACCAAGCACCTCGGTTCGCTCGATCACCCGCGCCAGCCGCAGCGTCGAGTCGCCGCCACTGCCCCAGTGCCGGGTCACGCGACCACCTGCTCGAGGGCGAGCACCCAATCCGGCAGCTCGACCGACGGCTGGCGCTGCTCGGCGAATTCCCGCCCACCTTCGAGCGACCCGGCCGGCATCGCGCTGAAGGCGGCGTTCGCGTAGGCAGCCGCGAGCCTCCCGGCGAACGCCACCTCGCCCTCGGCGACCCCGCGCGTTTCCCCGCGCAGCGCATCGCGCTCGATCTCGATTCGGGCTACCTCTGAGTTCAGCGCGGTCAGCGTCGCACTGTGCTCGGCATGGCGCTCGCGCAGGACGGTCAGCGCCCGTTCCTCGATTTCCTCCGGGCCTGCGGTGTACAGCCAGAGCGCCACCACCAGGGCGAGCACGACGGCGCAGGCGATACCGACCGTGCCGAGGTCGGTGACCGCGAGCAGGTAGCCGATCCCGGCGCCGGCCGCGAGCACGGCGGCGAGCTTCCAGTTGGCCAGGCGGTTGCTGTACAGCGGGCCGACTTCGACCTGATCGGCCGGCACTCCCGCCGCGACCAGCGCCGCCGCAGCGGCGGCCTGTCGGGCTGTTCGGCTTTCGATCTGGCGCTCGCAGGTAACCCTCCGTTCGCTCAGTTCGGTGTCCCTGGCCAGGAACGCGACCCGGAGGTCGGCCAGCCGCGAGGCAGCGGTGCTCTCCGCTTCGGAGGCAACCTGGAACTGGCGATGGAGCATGTCCTCGGCGTGGCGCACCGCGTCGGCTTCCGCCTCGCGGCGGACCCGTGTCAGCAGCCGCGCGTGCTCACCCTCGGGGGTGTAGGCGGCGTCGTTGCCTTCCCGACGCTCGTCGCGGCCCTCGTCGCCTCCGGCGTTTTCGGGCTCGGCGGCCTCGAGGGGCTCCTCGGGGTCATCCGCCGCCACGCCGCCGCGGCGGCCAAAGAGCCTGCCCAGCACGCTCATCGTCTCTCCTTCGGGGTCACGCCAATGACACGCCTGAGCCGGGACCGGCGTGACGGGGGCGGAGATCGGCAGGCGCCGGCCGGTTCAGCCAACCACTGAGAGAACCGCCGGCAGCCCGGTTCGCCTACTGACGTCCAGCTTCTGAAAGACGTGGCGCATGTGGGTCTCGACGGTCTTCTCGGTGACCGTCAGCTCCTGGGCGATCTCGCGGTTGGTCATGCCGTCGGCGGCCATGCGGGCGACGCGGAGCTCGCTCGGCGTCAGCGATTCGACGCCGGTGAAGACGGCCTTTCGTGGCCGTGCGCCGGTTGCCGCCAGCTCCGTTCGGGCGCGCTCCTCCAAGGGCGGGGCGCCGCATCTGTGCGCGAGCTCGAGACCCTGGCGAAGGGGTTCGCGGGCGTCCTTGCGGTGATTGGCGCGCCGCAGGTTGGCGCCGAGCTCGACCAGGGCGCGGGCGCGTTCGAGGCCGACCCTCGTGGTCGCGAGAGTGTCGACCGACTCACGGAGCAGTTCGGCGCCCTCGCTGCCCCCGGTGACCGTTCCCTCAACGCCCAGCGCTATGCCGATTCCTCGCCGCCCGCCGGCACGACGGGCGGCACGGGTCCCTTCGGCCGCCAGTTCGCACGCACGCTCGCCGTTCCCCAGTGCCGATTCGCATAGGGCCAGACCGGGGCGCCAGGGAAAGAGCTCGGGGTTCGCGTCGGGAAGCCACTCAATCCGTTCGGCCGCGGCGAGGAAGGCGTGCCTCGCCTCGGCGTGCCGACCACTCACCCGCCTCAGCTCACCCCGGCTGCAGAGCAGGATGGCGCTGGGAATGCCCGAGGCAGTTCCAAGGCTCCCCAAGGCGCCGGCGAGCAGGGCTTCACCACGGGCAACGTCGCCGCGCAGGGCGGCGATCCTGACCGCGAACCCGGTCCAGGTCGCACGCCCCCCTGGGAGTTCAAGCCTGTTGCCGATGTCCACGACGATTTCGGCATCTGCTTCGGCATCGCGGAGATCTCCGTCGGCCATGTGTCCGAAGCCGCGAACGGACAGATCCACCGCGATCCCCGGCAGCGCTCCGCGGCGCCTCGATGCCTCGATCACGACGTTCATGAGCTCTGCTACCTCGTCGCCGTGATCGGCCAGGATCAAGGCCAGCATGGCGCCCTGGGGGGGCAGTCCCGCAAGCGCGTCCTCCACCACCGCGTCCCGATCGGCGAGTACCTGTCTGGCCAGCTCGGCTGCTCGCTCCACCGAGCCGAGCTCGGAGGCAAGCAGGCCGGCCGTTTGGCCGAGGAAATAGCGTCCGGCCAGCGTCTTGGTGCCAGGCTCCTCACCGGGTTTGGGCAGGACGCCGTCGGGCATGCGCTCCAGCCCCCAGACCACCTGCAGCAGCAGCCAGCCCTTCAGGAAGGTCGCGAGCTCGCCCGCGGGCACTTCCGCCAGCGAGTCCTCCAAGAGTGCCGCTGCTTCGGCGCAACCCCCGCGCAGTCCGAGCGAGCTTGCCAGCTCGGTGGCGAGCTCCGCCCGCGCGGCGGCATCCGTGGTCGCTCCGCGAACGGTGCGTAGCACGCCGATGCCCTCCGGGTCATCGGCCCGCAGCAGTGCCAGGCCGAGCTCGCGACTTACTGCGAGTCTGTCCTCGGCCGGCGGCGGCTCCCGCAGCGCTCGGCGCAGGTAGCGCACCGCGGCGTCGGGGGCTCCTCGGCCGATCGCTTCCGCAGCGGCGGAGCTAAGCACCGAGACCGCCCAGAGGTCGCCGGCCGGCTCGGCAAGCAGCAGGTGAGCCGCGACGGCATCGATCGCGGCACCGTTGCGGTCGAGCACCTGCGCGGCACGAGCGTGGACGGCGGCCAGCTTCGGCGACGGCACGTCGCTTAGGACGGCGGCGCGGACCAGCGGGTGGACGAAGCCGACCGGACGCGAGTCCGAGAGGAGCTGGGACCGCACGAGCTGCGCGCACTCCTCGGCGACGACGGTCTGCGGCAGGTCGCTGAGCTCGGCGACCGGCCCCGGGTCGGCGTTCGGCTCGAGCACGGCCACCGCCCTCGCGACCGCCGTCGAGCGCTCGCCGAGGCGGGCCAGGCGGGTGAGGATCGAGCGCGACGCCCCGGTGGCGGCGACCTCGGCAAGGCGGTCCGCATCCGCCGAGTCCGGGTCGGTTCGCTCCTGGTCGAGCGACCGCAGCAGCTCGACCAGCAGGAAGGGATTACCGGCGGTGGCCTCCCGGCATGCAGCGGCGAAGCGGTCGTTCGCCGGCTCGCCGGTCTCGCCGGCGATCAGCGCGGCGGTCGCCGACGTCGAGAGCGGACGCGGTTCGATCAGGCACGTTGCCGGCTCACGGCGAAGCTCGTCCAGCAGCTCTTCATGACCGCCCGCCTCCCCGGTTCTCGTCGTCAGCGCGAGTGCGACGGGGAGATCGGCGAGGCGGCGACCCAGATAGGCAAGCGCTTGCAGCGAGGCGAGGTCTGCCCACTGTGCGTCGTCGACCTGCAGGAGCAGGGGCGTCTCGGCGGCGATGTCGGCGAGCAGCCAGTAGAGGCCGTGCTGGATCGCGAACGGCTCGCTGCTATCGCTGTTCGCCGTCCGCGGCTCGAAGACCGGCAATGCCATCGCGGCGCTGCCGTTGAGCAGGCGGTCCCGAGCGGCATCGTCGGCGAGGAGCGGCTCGAAGAGCTGGCGCACCACCCCGTAGGGAAAGTCACGCTCGAACTCGCCGCCGCGGGCGAGGAGCCCCCGTATCCCTCGCTCGGCGGCAAGCTCGCCGCAGGCATCGAGGAGGCTGGTCTTGCCGGCGCCGGCCGGTCCTTCGACGATCAGCAGCCCACCGACCCCGGCACGGCTCGCGTCGAGACGGCGTTCGATCGCCGCGATCTCGGACTCCCTCTCCAACAGTGCACCAGTCGCCAGCATCTCGCTCGGCACCGATACTAGGCCGCGGCACTCAGCCGACCAAGGCGATGCTCTCGACGCCGGGCGTGGCAAGGAGCGCCATCGCAGCTGCCAGGGACCACTGCGCTTCGGCTGAGCCCGACTCCACCTCGTCCAGCAGGGCGGAGATCTCCCGCTCGGTGCCGGGCGGCAGCGCCGACCCTTCGTGGCCGACGCCCGCCCGGACGAGCTCGAGGAGCTGGGAGGCGTCGCCGCCGGCGAGCATGCAGCCGCCCACGGCTGCGATCAGCGTGGCGAGTCTCGCCTCCGTCGGCGAGGCGGCGGCGGCGGGAGCGCCAGGCGCCGGGCCGGCGTCGTGCGCGGGTCCGCCGCTCAGCAGACGATCGAGCTGGCCTCCGGCGACAAGCCCGATCGCCTCTGGCGATAGCCCGGCGAAGCGGGCGCAGCGCAGCGTCATCGCCAGCACAACCTGCAGGTCCATGTAGGGCTCGTCGCTGCCAAAGAGGATCTGTCCGGGCGGGATCAGGGCGAAGAGAGCGACCAGGTCGCTCGCGTTCCACCACGAGGTGTCGAAGAAGAGGTTGGGGTGGTCGGGTGCGACCCGCCACAGCCAGGCGAGGTCGGAGACGGCGGCGTGGGCGAGGACGATCGGGCAGCGGCGATGACGGGCAGCGAGGTCGGTAACCGTCTCCCCGAAGGAGCCGACTCCCGCGCCGGCGTGGATCAGCACCGGCGCTCGCGCCTCGGCGGCGACGGCAACGATCGCCTCGACGCCGGAGTCGTCGAGCCGGAAGTCCTCGGCGCGGGGATGCAGCTTGAAGCCCCGGGCGCCCGCCCGCAGCGCATCTGCCGCCGCCTGTCGGGTAATCGACCGAGGGTCGAGGCGGGCGAAGGGGACGAGATGCTCGCGGTGGCGCCGGCACTCCTCGACCACGCGCAGATTCTCCGCCTCGTAGCCGCCGCTGACGCAGAGGGGGAAGATCACCGAGCGGGCGCCGATGGCCTGGAGGTCGTGGGCGTGCTCCTCGCAGGTGCGCGTCGTGCCGTCGATATCGGTGCCGGTATGGGCATGGACGTCGAACGGTCTGACGCCGTCGAGCGCGGCGAGCTCGGTCGCGATAAAGGTGCGAAGACTCAACGCGGACGGCCGGCGTGCCCGTTGCGGCGATCGTCGACCTTCATCCCCGCGACCAGCTCCTGCCGCACCCATTCATCGAAGCTCGGGGGGCAGAGCAAGGCCATCTGCGAGGCGATCGACATCGCCCCGGCCAGCCCCATGCCGGCACTACTCAGTCGCGGTCGCCTTCTCTTGAAAAGTCTCATGGACGCGATGCTCGCCGCGATCGCGTTCGTTCGCATCAGGGGGTGTCCCTGATCTTTTCTTCGGCTCCTAAGGCTCGTCGCGCGGCTCGAGCTGGATCTCGCGCTCGGCTTGCGGCACGCCTTCCTCGATCTCGGCGCTACGCTCGCGCTCGGCGTTCAACTGGTGGCCGAAGAGGATTGCCAGGTTGCTGATCCAGAACCAGATCAGCAGCGCGACCAAGCCGCCGAGCGTGCCGTAGGTCTTGTCATAGGAGCCGAAGTTGGCCACGTAGAGGCCGAACAGAGCCGATGCGACGGCCCAGATCGTGACGGCGACGAGGCTGCCCGGGGTTACCCATCTGAGGCCGCGCAGCTTCGCGTTGGGGGAGGCGTAGTAGAGGACCGCAAGCATCAGGATGAAGACGGCGATAAGCACCGGCCACTTGGCGATGTTCCAGACGTCGACCGCGGTCGAGCCGATCCCGAGCGGCTCGGCGACGGCTTCGACGATCGGCCCGGTCAGCACCAGCGAGACCGCAATGAGGGCGAGGGTGACGACCATCGCCAGCGTCACCGCGAGCTGCAGCGGCCGCAGCTTCCAGAACGGCCGGCCCTCCGGCGTCTCGTAGATCACGTTGGAGGCACGGATGAAGGCGCCGACATAACCCGAGGCCGACCACAGAGCGAGGGCGAGCCCGAGGACGAAGGCAAGGCCGGCGGTGCCGCGGTTTTCGGTGATCGATTCGATCGGTCCCGAGAACGTCTCTGCCGCCGAGGAGGGGCCGATCGAGGCGATGATGTCCGTCAGGCTCTGGGTCGTCGACGTGGGATCGCCGAACAGGCCGATCAGCGAGACCATCGCGATCAGGGCCGGGAACAGGGACAGCAGCCCGTAGTAGGTCAGGGCCGCCGCCCAGTCGGCGAGGTTGTCCTCGCGGAACTCGCTGACCGTCCGTTTCAGCGTGGCCCACAGGCCGGAGTCGGGATCGGTGTGGCGGTAGTCGTGACGGGCCATCTCAGTGCCTATTACCCACGATTGCGGCCCCGCCAACGCCGTACCGGCCCGCTAGCGGCGCCCCTCGGCCCGCCCCTGCAGTACCTCGCGCTCGCGGGCGTTGCCGCTGAGCTCGGCGGCGCGGGCGAACTCGGCGCTCGCCTCTTCCTCGCGGCCGAGCCGCTCCAACAGCTCGCCGCGCGCGGCCGGCAGCAGGTGGTAGCCCCGCAGCGCCGGCTCGGCGGCGAGGCTGTCGAGCAGCTCGAGGCCGGCGGCGGGGCCGAACGCCATCCCGACCGCGACGGCGCGGTTGAGCCGCACCACCGGCGAGCCGGTGACTGCATCGAGGGCGTCGTAGAGGGCGACGATCCGCTCCCAGTCGGTCTGCTCGGGCGCCCGTGCGCGGGCGTGGCAGGCGGCGATCGCCGCCTGCAGCGCGTAGGGGCCGAGCGGCCGGCCCAGCGTCTCTGCTCGCTCCAGCGCCCGCAGGCCGCGGCCGATCAGGACGAAATCCCAGCGCGAGCGGTCCTGCTCCAGGAGCGGGATCGCCTCGCCGCCGGCACCGGTCCGGGCCGGGAAACGGGCGGCCTGCAGCTCCATCAACGCCATTAATCCGAGCGCCTCCGGCTCGCGCGGCACCAGTCCGACGAGGATGCGGCCGAGGCGCATCGCCTCATCGCAGAGGTCTGCCCGGACCCAGACCTCGCCGCCACTTGCCGCGTAGCCCTCGTTGAAGATCGCGTAGATCACCTCCAGCACCGAGGCCAGCCGCTGCTCGCGCCCGGCCGCGCCCGGCACCTCGATTGGCACCCGCGCCTCGGCCAGGCTGCGCTTGGCGCGGACGATCCGCTGCGCCACCGTCGACTCCTTGACGAGGAAGGCGCGGGCGATCTCCGCCGTCGTCAGCGAGCCGACCAGGCGCAGGGTCAGCGCCACCCGCGCCTCGGTCGACAGCACCGGGTGGCAGGCGGTGAAGATCAGGCTGAGCAGGTCGTCTTCGATCTCGTCGTCGGCGACGGCGGCAAGATCGGGCTGGTCCAGCTGCGCGCGCAGTTGGACTTCGCGTCCCAGCTCCTGCTGCTTGCGCGTCGTCATCTCGCCGTGGCGGAGGCGGTCGATCGCCCGGTTCCTGGCGGTCGCCATCAGCCAGGCGCCGGGATTGTCGGGGACGCTGGAGCGGGGCCACTGCTCGAGCGCCGCGACCAGCGCGTCCTGGGCGAGGTCCTCGGCGACCCCGACGTCGCCGACCATCCGCGCCAGCGCCGCGATCAGCCGCGCCGACTCGATCCTCCAGACCGCGTCGATCGCGCGGCGGGCGTCCTGCTCGCTCATCGTCTCGCCCGCCGCGCCGTCTCCTCGCTTACTGGTTCTGCTCGGCCTGGGTGCGGATCCGGTCCTCCTGTTCGCGCAGCTCCGGCGTGAACTCCTCGCCGAAGTCCTCGGCCTCGAAGACCCGGCGGATCTCGATCTCACCGGCTTCGTGGTGCGGGTTGGGGCAGCGCTTCATCCACTCCACTGCCTCATCGAAAGAACGCACCTGCATCAGCCAGTAGCCGGCGATCAGCTCCTTGGTCTCCGCGAAGGGGCCGTCGATCACCGTCCGCTCGCCGTCGCCGCCGAAGCTGACCCGGGCACCCTTGGAGGACGGATGCAGTCCCTCACCGGCCAGCATCACCCCGGCTTTGACCATCTCCTCGTTGAACTCGCCCATCGCACCGAGCAGCTCCTCACTCGGCATCACGCCGTTCTCGGAGTCCTTGCTTGCCTTGACAATCGCCATCACTCTCATCTTCAGGGTCCTTTCCTGGTCGTCGTGTCCGCGGAAGCTCGAAGGTCGATGTTCCCGCTTTACCCACTACGACGAACGAGGTCCGCCGAAATCGACACGGTTCCCCAAATTTCCTCCCCGGGCTCGAAGAGTCGTCTGGCGGGGCCGGGTCGCAGGCTAGGCTTCCGGGCATGATCGAGCGGATCGAGGAGATGCCGGCCGGGACGGTCGGTCTGCGGGCATCGGGCAAGCTCAGCAAGCAGGACTACACCGAGGTGCTCGAGCCGGTTATGAGCGAGGGGGTCGCCTCCGGGGAGTTGCGGATGGTCTTCAGCCTCACCGACTTCCACGGCCTCGAGCCGGGGGCCTGGGCCGAGGATGCGAAGACTGGGTTGCGCGCCTGGGCTCGCGATCACTCCGCCTGGAAGCGATTTGCCCTGGTGACCGACGTCGCGTGGGTGGCGAAGGGGATGCGCGCGTTCGCCTGGATGGCGCCGGGCGAAGTGCGGATCTTCGGCCTCGACGAGCTGGACGAGGCGAAGCGCTGGGTCGCGAGTTGACCCGCATCCGCGCCTTTGCCCTGACGCTCGCCGCCGCCGTCTTCTGCTTCGTTGTCGCGGCGGCGCCCGCGGGGGCGGCCCCCGAACCGCTGAGCGACGCCGACGGCGACGGCATCCCCTACCAGTGGGAGGCCCAGCCTGAGGTGCTCCCGGGGCCGGCGGGGCCGCCCCGCCGATGCACCAAGAAGCAGCGGCTTCGCAAAGGCCGCTGCGTGCCCAAGTGCAAGAAAGGCCGGAAGCTCAAGCGCGGCAAGTGCGTGAAGAAGGGGAAGAAGAAACGGGGCAAGCGACACGGGGCAAAAGCGAAAGCGCGGGCGTCGGCCGTGACCGCGAGCGTGGCCTCGCTCGGCGCCAACCCCAACCACAAGGACATCTTCGTCCAGATCAATTACGCCGGCGAGGCGTTGCGGCAGAACGTGGCCTGCGGAGAGCTGGACGCGATCGTCTCTGCCTTCGCCAACGCGCCCGTCGCAAATCCCGACGGCGCCCCCGGGATCAACCTGCACATCGACGCCGGCGTCTCCTGTCCGGGTCGCAGCTACAACCTCGGCGGCTCGTCGACCTTCAGCGCCGGTCAACGGCAACGGCTCCACCGCAGTACTCGACTTCCAGCGCTTCAGCATTCCGCAGCTGGACGAGAACAATCTCAGCGAGGTCGCCGGGATCTCCGCTCCCGCGGAGGCCCATCGCTTCTACATCACTCACTTCTGCCCGGGCGAAGGGGCCTCCCGCTACGCCTGGCCCGGCGACGGCTCGATCGACTGGAACTGCAACTCGCCGGCGATCCTGCTGCCGCCGTTCATCCCGACGATCGATCCCGCACCCATGGCACTCGACGTCAACGGCGACGGCCAGCTGAGCGTCTTCCCGGCCACCGGCAACGAGTGGGTGACGCTCGACTACGCCAGCGGCGGCGCCATCGGCCCGCGCTAGCCGGCGATGCCCTGCCCGGCCGCTCGTCTGCTGTCTCGTCGGGCCCGCGCCGAGGTCGAGCCGGGGTACTACGCACGGCCGAGCCCGTCGACGAGGTCCGCCGCCACCCGCTCGGGCTGCTCACTGATCTGACGTTCGTCGAAGCGCCGCAGCTCGAAGCCGAGTCGGCGCAGGTCGAGTTCCCGAGCATGGTCGTCCTGAAAGGCGATGCGGCCGCGGTGGTAGCGGTAGCTGTCGGTCTCCACCGCGAGCCGCTCGTCCCGCCAGAGGAAGTCGACGGTCCAGCGGCCCACCTTCACGTTCACCTCGGGAGCGGGAAGCCCGGTGCGGCGACAGATCCGTAGGAAGTCCCGCTCGAGATCACTGCGCGTTCTATCGCTCTTGACCTCGGGGCCGAGCCGATACCCGGCGAGCTCCGCCTGTCGCACCGCCCGGCGCCAGAGCCACTGCGGCACGGTTCCTCGCAAATCGGAGATCGTTCGCGCCGGAGTCGTCACCGGGATGCCGTGGCGCTGAGTGACCATCCCCACGACGAGAGATGGGCAACGATGCAGCCGAATCCCCGTTCGCTCGGCTCGTCCGCCGCGCCTCGGGGTCGAGACCTCGATCACTCCACGCCGGGGTCGTAGAAGCTCCCACAGCTCCGCGGCGCTGCGGTGGCTCAGTACTGCCCCTTCCCCGCAGGCGAGCGCCGCCGCCATCCAGAAGCCACGGCGCGAGACCGGGCGGTGACCCACCCCGTAGATCCCCCGATGCAGTCGCTGGAGCCGTCCCAAGCGAACCCTGCGCGACACGCCGCTCTTGTCGATCCCAATCTCATACAACTGAGCCACCGACACCACGCCGTGCTGGCGCACCGCGATTCGCGCTAGAACCGCCTCGACCGGGTCGACTTCCTCTCGCATATCGAGAGTAAGTCGACCCGGCGCAACATTCTCCCCCGTGGGCTCGGGGTTTGGCTGCGGACTAAGGGCGGGTATCTGTACTTCGATGCGCGGGAAATTGCTCTGGACGCTGGTGATTTCACTCACCGCCGCTGTCTGCGTGGCGGGACTGGCGCTTGCTGAGAAGCCGACCGTGGTGCGGGCCGGCAACTTGGTGCTGAAGCTCAATGGCGACGTCAAGCCGGCGAAGCTGCCGAAGGGGAAGCTGGCGCCGATCACGCTCTTCGCCAGCGGCAACATCTCCACGGTCGACGGCTCGCAGCCCCCGGTCACGAAGACGATCACGATCGATTTCGACAAGCACGGCACCGTCAACGCCAAGGGGCTGCCGGTTTGCCGGTCCGGCGCCCTGCAGTCGCGTGACACCGCTGCCGCGAAGCGGGCCTGTCCGACGGCGATCGTCGGATCGGGCAGCACCAAGGTCAGGGTGGAGTTCCCCGAACAGGCGCCCTTCACCGCTAGCGGGCCGCTCGTTCTCTTCAACGGTGGCGTCAAGGGCGGGGTGACGACGATGTTCATCCATGCCTACGTCAACGTGCCGTCTCCGACCGCGATCGTCACCATCGTGAAGATCACGAAGATTCGCCAGGGCCGCTACGGCACCCGGGCGGTGGCGACGATCCCGAAGATCGCCGGAGGCAACGGCGCCGTCACGGACTTCAACCTCAAGGTGCAGCGCAAATTCACCTACAAGGGCAAGCGGCAGAGCTACCTGTTGGCCCGCTGCGTCGGCGGCCGCTTCTTCGCGCATGCGACCACCGCGTTCACTGACGGGACGCGGATCTCCGGCACCGTCATCCGCAGTTGCGTGGCCCAGGGGGGCTAGCCTCTCTGCCGTGACAGCGGTGCGGGCAGCGGTGCGCGGCGAGGTGCAGGGCGTCGGATATCGCGACGCCACCGTTCGCGAGGCACACCGGCTCGAGGTGATGGGCTGGGTGCGCAACGGTGAGGACGGCGAGGTACTCGTGCACGCCGAGGGGCCGGAGGGTGCGGTCGAGCAACTGGTCTCGTTCCTCCGCGAAGGCCCGCCGGCTGCGCGTGTTGCCGAGGTGGCGGTCGAGCCCACCAAGGTCGAGGGACACGAGCAGTTTGCAATCCGCGGCGTCAGCGCCGGCGTCTTCGTCGTCCAGGAGCACGCCGCCACCGCACGTCACTTCGACTTGCGCCTGGAGGTCGACGGAGTGATGCGATCCTGGGCGGTGCCGAAGGGCCCCTCGATGGATCCGGCCGTCAAACGCCTCGCCGTGGAGGTCGCCGACCACTCGCTCTCGCACAACGACTTCGAGGGCCCACTCGGTGACGGCGGCGTCATCGTCTGGGACAGCGGTTCCTATGAGCAGGGTGGCCGGGTGGCCTGGCCGGAGGCGCTCGAGCGCGGTCACGCCATCTTCGTCCTCCACGGCGAGAAGCTGCGCGGCGGTTTCGCTCTGCAGCGCACCCGCCGTGGCGAGAAGCCGCAGTGGCTGCTGATCAAGCGCCGCGACGAGCAGGCACTCCCCGGCTCGAACGTGGTCGCCGAGCTGCCGCGGTCGGTGCTCGGGGGCGACACGCTCGACGAGCTGCTGCGCGGTGGCGGTTGACGGTTACCGTCTGCGGATGACCGCGACGATCGACGAGCTGACGGTTGCCGATTCGCCCGGCGCTTGGTCGGCGCTCGGGTTCGAGCTCGAAGGCGACACCTGCGTGCTCGGCGACATGCGGATCCGTCTGGCCGGCACCGACGCCGGCAGAGGGCTGACCGGCTGGTCGCTGCGCGGGGTCGAGAGCACCGAGCTCGACGGGCTGCCGACGACGCGTTCGGATCGGCCGCCGCCGGGCGAGTCACCGGCGCACCCCAATGGCATCGCGGGGCTCGATCACGTCGTCGCCTTCACGCCGGCGCTCGACCGCACGGTCGCGGCGCTGCAGGATGCCGGGCTCGACCTGCGCCGCATCCGCGAGGAGCCGACGCCCGCGGGGGCGCCACGGCAGGCGTTCTTCCGCCTCGGCGCCACCATCCTCGAGGTCGTGCAGCAGCCCGACGAGGTGCTCGAGCGCAAGGGGGACGGGGGCCGTGCCTTCTTCTGGGGGCTGGCCTTTCTCGCCCCCGATCTGGACGCAACGGTCGCCGGGCTGGGCGACCATGCCGGAGAGATCCGCCCGGCGGTTCAGCCCGGTCGCCGCATCGCCACCCTTCGCCGCGCCGCGGGACTTGCGGTGCCGATTGCGCTGATGACGCCGCCGCCCGCCCGCGCGGGCTAACGCCGCCGCCGCGCCGGAGAACATAGATTGGCGCCGTGTCCACCGCCGAATTCGCACAGGTCGGCGCCGAACCGGCAGCCGATTTCCGCTTCGCCCACTGGGCGACGGTGCGTCGCTGCGCGCTCGGCCTCTACTTCGTCGCGCTGATCGCCTGGAGCGCCAGCTACGGGATCCCAGTCCAGCGCGAGCTGGTTATTGCCTGGACCTGCGGTGCTCTCGCCTGCATCTCGATCGGCCGGCCGCCGCGGCAGATCCTCCAGATCGCCCTCGACTGGCTGCCGATCGTGGCGGTGCTCGCCGCCTACGACCTCACCCGTGGCGCCGCGGATTCGCTCGGGGTCGCCGTCAACGTGACCCCGATGATCGACTTCGATCGCTTCCTCTTCTTCGGCGAAACGCCGACCGAATGGCTGCAGGCCGGTCTCTACCAGCCCGGTGTCGTCAGCTGGTGGGATGTCGCCTTCACGGTCGTCTACACCTCCTACTTCATCGTCCCCTTCGCGGTCGCCGGTGTGCTCTGGGCCCGCGACAGGCCCGCCTTCCTGCGCTTCACCAGGCGTCTGGTCACGCTGGCGCTAGCCGGTCTCGCCACCTACATCGCCTTCCCGGCGGCGCCGCCCTGGATGGCGGCGGAAATGGGCCTGCTCGAAGAAGTCCACCGCACCACCTCGGAGGGTTGGGGATGGCTGGGCATGGGTACCGCCGGGCTCTTCTCCGAGGGCCAGGCCAGCTCCAACCCGGTCGCCGCGGTCCCCTCACTGCACGTCGCCTTCACCGCCCTGGTGGCGATGTTCCTCTGGAGCCGGGTGCGTCCCGGCCTACGGCCGCTGCTCGCGCTCTACCCGCTGGCGATGGGGCTGACCCTGATGGCGACCGGCGAGCACTACTTCTTCGACGTCCTGCTCGGCTGCCTCTACGCCGGCGGGGTGATGGCCGCCTGGACCTGGCTGGAACGGCGGCTCCCCGAGGGCGTGCTCAGCCCACTTGCTCGGTTGGCCGGATCAGGATCTCGTTGAGGGAGACGTGCCATGGGCGGGTCACCGCGTAGGCGATCGCGTCGGCGATGTCGGTGGCCTGAAGTATCTGGATCTCGGCGAAGCGCTTGACCACCTGCTCCCTGACCCCGTCGCGGAGGTGGTCGGACAGCTCCGTCTCGACGGCGCCGGGCTCGACGATCGTCGAGCGAACCTTGCGCGAGGCGAACTCCTGGCGGAAGGACTCGCTGAAAGCGCCGACCCCATGCTTGGTCAGGTTGTAGACGCCTGAGCCGGCGCGGGCGATGCGGCCGGCGACGGAGCTGATGTTGACGACGTCGGCACAGCCGCGCCCCGAGTCCTCGACCGCCGCCAGCAGGTGGGGGAGGGCGGCGTGGGTGGTGTTGATCAGCCCCTTGAGGTTGAGGTCGATCATCCGCTCCCATTCCTCGGTGGGAGCGTTCTCGATCGGCCCCAACAGCATCACGCCGGCGTTGTTGACGACGATGTCGAGGCGGCCGAGCTCGGCGACGGTGCGGTCGACCGTGGCGACAGCCTGCTCCTGATCGGCGATGTCGGCCTGGATCGCCAGGGCGGTGCTGCCGCGGCCGCCGATCTCACTCGCCAGCCGCTCCAGTCGCTCCAGCCGGCGGGCTGCCACCGCGACCTTGGCGCCCTTGGCCGCCAGCGAGCGCGCGGTCGCCTCGCCGATGCCGCTGCTGGCGCCGGTAACCAGCGCCACGGTCCCTTCGAGTGAGGTCGTCATATGCTTCGCACTCCTTTTGGTCGCTTCGGGCTACGGCAGGTCCGCCTCAACCTACTTCCCGTCTCCGTGAGCACCGAATCCCTCCCCGCCATCTTCGCCCGCTTCCTCAAGTTCGGCCTGCTCGCCTGGGGTGGCCCGGCGGCGCAGATAGCGATGATCAAGCGCGAGTGCGTCGACGAGGAAGAGTGGATCTCGGAGGCGAGCTTCAAGCGCCTGCTCGCCGTCTACCAGGTGCTTCCCGGCCCCGAGGCCCACGAGCTGTGCGTTTACTTCGGGCGGCTGCGCGGCGGCAAGATGGGCGGGTTCCTGGCCGGTCTCGGCTTCATGCTGCCGGGCTTCGTCCTCATGTTCAGCCTCTCGGTCCTCTACGTCGAGGCCGAGATCTCCGAGAACCTCGACGCTCTCTTCTACGGCCTTACGGCTGCGGTCGGGGCACTGGTCGCGCGAGCCGTAGTCCGGCTCGGTGGCTCCTTCCTCACCGACGTGCCACTCGTCCTCATCGCCGTGGCCGGCTTCGCCCTGACCCTGTTCGCCGGCGCCAGCTTCGTCCTCGTACTGCTCGGGGCGGGCGCGGTCTACGAGGTCTGGAGGAACGCCCGGCGTTGGCTCGGGCGCGCCGGCTCGATCTCGATCGGCCCGCTCGGCCTGGTCCTTGCCCTCGCCGGGGCGATCACGGTCTCGCTGACCGGGCAGATATTCCTCGAGGGCCTGAAGACGGGCCTGCTCACCTTCGGCGGCGCCTTCACCTCGATCCCCTTCCTGCGCGAGAGCGCGGTCGAAGGGCACCACTGGCTGACCGCCGACCAGTTCAACGACGGCCTCGCGATCAGCGGCATCCTGCCGGCGCCGCTGATCATCTTCTCCACCTTCGTCGGCTATATCGCCGGCGGCACGGTCGGGGCCCTGGTCATCACGCTCGGCATCTTTCTCCCCGCCTTCGTCTTCCCGATCTTCCTGCACCGCCAGCTCGTCGCCGTCGCCGAGAACGAGCGACTGCACCAGTTCCTGCTCGGCGTCGCGGCGGGGGTGGTCGGGCTGATCGCCGCGGTGACGGTGGAAATCGTCAAGACCAGCGTCGTCGACTTCTACACCGCCGCCCTCGCCGTCGGCGCCTTTGCCGCGCTCAACTACTGGCATTCCAAGCTGACGGTCCTCTACGTGGTGCTGGGCTGCGGCGCGATCGGCGTGCTCCTGCAGCTCACGGTCGTCTAGCTCGGTCGACCGGCACGCGCTCAGCCGTGGCGCATCAGGCGCTTGACCGCGGCCATCAGCTCGGTGGTGCGCTCCTCCTGCTTGTCGCCCGCGGCGCCGATCACGCAGTGCTGGGCGTGCTCCTCGAGCAGGCCCAGCGCGACCTTGTCGAGGGCGGCCTGGATCGCCGTGATCTGGGTGACGACGTCGATGCAGTAGCGCTCCTCATCGACCATCCGCTCGACGCCGCGGACCTGGCCCTCGACCCGGCGCAGCCGCTTCAGCAGCGCCTCTTTGTCGGCCCGGTAGGCGGGCGCCTCCTTGGCGGCGCTCATCCGGCCACCATCTCGGCGAGCAGCACGGCGCTGCCGAAGACGAAGGCGATCGCAGCCGCGATCCCGACCACCCGCACCGGCGGCCCGCCGTGGATGCCGGTCTCGTGGACGGCCGCGTGCCCCTTGCCGCGGGCGATCAGGTAGCGGTTGACGGGAACCGCGACGGCGCCGGCGACGACCAGCGCGAAGCTGAGGCTGCCCCAGAACAGGAGGCTGCCGAGGCCCGCTTCCATTGCCCCCGGGACGACCAGCATGATCACGTTGTCGACGATCTCCATGGTGGCGATGCTGAGCGTGTCGGAAGCGAGGGCGATCGGGATGACGGCGCCGATCGCCAGGCCCGACCGCAGCAGTGGCAGGCTGGTCAGCGTGTAGCCGAAGAGGAAGGCGAGGGCGATGGCGAGCACGACAGTGCCGAGGTTGGAGAAGCCGAGGGCAGTTCCGATCGCCATCCCGGCGACCTCGCCGATCGCGCAGCCGGTCAGGCAGTGCAGGGTGGCCGAGATCGCGACGCCGGTCAGGGCGGCGCCCTCGGTCGGCATCTCATGGTGGTGGTGATGAGCGTGGGCGCTGGACTCCACGTGGCCTCCGATACGGGAAGGGGTATAGGTCGAAGGATCAATATACTCCCCAGGGGTATGGCAACTCTCGCCCTCGTCCTCTACGCGGTTTACCTCCTCCTCGCCTTCGGCCTGCGCACGCTGATCCAGCTCCGCCGCACCGGCTCGACCGGCTTCCACGGTCTTGGCGGGCGTCCCGGCTCGGCCGAGTGGATCGCCGGGGTCGGCTTCACGCTGGCGCTGCTGCTGGGCGCTGCGGCGCCGCTGCTGGCCCTGCTCGGCGCGGTCGAGCCGATCACCGCGCTGGACACGACGCCCGTCCACGTCGCCGGGCTCGCCCTGGCAAGCGCCGGGATCGCCGCGACCTTCTACGCGCAGGTGGCGATGGGGACGAGCTGGCGGATCGGCGTCGACCCCGGCGAGCGCACCGAGCTCGTCACCACCGGCCCCTTCGCACTCGTCCGCAACCCGATCTTCGCGGCGATGCTGCCGACCGCGCTCGGGCTCACCATGCTGGTGCCGAGCTGGGTTGCCCTCGCCGGCCTCGCCGGGCTGGCGGTTGCGCTGGAGTTGCAGGTGCGGGTAGTCGAGGAGCCGTACCTACTGCAGGTACACGGCGATGCCTACGCCCGCTACGCGGCCGGCGTCGGCCGGTTCGTTCCGGGGGTCGGCAGGCTGGCGGGCTGACCGAAGGCCCGGGCCAGGAGGATGCTGAGCTCGTAGAGCAGGATCAGCGGCCCCGTCTCCAGCAGCATCGAGACCGGGTCCACCCCCGGCAGCGCCGCCGCGACGACCGCACAGCCCAGGTAGGCGTAGCGCCTGTTCCTGGTCAGCTGCTCGACCTTGACGATGCCCAGCCGGGTGACCGCGAGGATCCCTACCGGGACCTGGAAGACGACCCCGCAGGCGAGCAGCGTCTGCGCGAAGAAGCCGTAGTACTCCCTGGCCCGGACCTGGATGTTGAACTGGCCGTCGTTGAAGTTGAGCAGGAAGTTGGTTGCGGCCGGGAGGACGACGAAGTAGCCGAAGAGGATGCCGGCGACGAACAGGGACGGGATCAGCAGCAGGAGAGGGAGGATCGCCCGCTGTTGCTGCTTGCTGAAGGCCGGCAGCAGGTAGGCGTAGGCCTGGTAGAGGAGGATCGGCATCGCCAGGATGATCGCCCCGTAGGCCGAGACGGTCATCGTCGTCGTGAACGGCTCGGTGACGCCGAAGGTGACCAGCTTGTCGTGGGCGGAGGGCAGCGGCCCGCTCGCCAGTTCGAGGAGGATCTGGTTCTGCCAGAAGCAGAGGGCGAGCGCGACGCCGAAGACCGCGATCGAGACGATGACGCGGGCGCGCAGCTCGTCGAGATGCTCGACGAGGCTCAGCTGATCCTCGTGTGAGATCGGTTTTCCGCGCCGCATCGCTTCGCCTCAGACGGGTTGCTTCGGGGTGACGTCCGTCTCCAGGGCGGGCGCCTTGTCGGTGCGCTCGCCGCCGATCGTGCCGCGGAACTCCTGGATGCTCTTGCCGAGCGACTTGCCCAGCTCGGGCAGGCGTTTGGGCCCTAAGACGATCAGGGCGATGATCAGGACGATCGCTATCTCCATCGGTCCTATGTTGGGCATGGTCTCTCCATTCGGGTTGGGGTGGCGGGGCCGATCTTTTGCCGACCGGCCCCGCGGTGCTGGGGGACTACTGGAGGAAGCCGGTTGCTTCGACCGCCTTGAGGACTTCGGCCGCCGTGAACGGCGTGTCGAAGGCGCCATCCGGGGTGATGCCCTTCTTGTCGCCGCTCATGATCAGGCCGATCACCGAGGCGTGCCGGGCCTCGACCGTGAGGATTGAGAGCGCCGCGCCGACGGTCGCCGGCGTCTTGATGTTGAGCGCCTGGCCGGAGTAGGCGTGGACGCCGGTGTTCTCGAGCGCGAACGCCGTCTTCACGAAGGACGCCTCCTGCGCGGTGGTGCCGCCGAAGTCGACCTTGGGGGCGGCGACCGCCTTGCTGCCGAGCGCCTTCTTGAGGTAGGTGACGTGAGCGTTCTCGTCCGCCGTCACCGTCTTCAGGAAGGCCTGCGTCTGCTTGTCCTTGATGAACGTCTTCTTCCCCTGGTTGGCGGTCGCCTCGTTGTAAAAGGCGGCCTCCAGGTACTCCAGGGTGAGGGCGAAATTGAGGATGCCGACGTCGCCTTTGCCGAATTTGGCCGGCGGCCGACCTTTGCCGGCAGCCGCCATCGAGGCGGCGGGAGTGAGGGCGCTGAGCAGGGCGCCACTACCCATCACGGCACCGCCCGCCAGGCCCGCCTTCTTGAGGAAGCCGAGCCGGGTATCGCCGCTGTCGAGGCTCTCGACAGCCTCATGGGCGGTTTCGCGCACGGCGCCGTCGACGTCGATCTGATCGAGGGTGATGTCGGGTTCCATCGCAGCTCTCCTTGCCTTGGGGTCTTGTCCGGGGGAACGGAGGCCGGTCCCGACCGGATCAAAATTTCCTCCGAGGGACCTCGGAGCGACCCTGGCGCGTATCCCTTGCATGACTACCTCTGCAAAGCGATGGCTCCTGGCGATGCCCCTTGCCGCGAGCTTGCTCATATCTGCCTTTCTGCTAGCGGCACCCGCCCAGGCGGACATCGGCGTGGAAAAGATCACTCCCTCGGCGGGTGTCCCCGGCGACGAGGTCGACCTGAGGATCGGTTGCGGCTTCTGCCGCCCAGCCCGGCATCCGTCGTTCCCGATCTCTCTGGCGCCGATCGGCAAGGCGATGCCCTATCGCTGCGGCCCGCGGATGATCTGTACCCCGCACGTCCTTGCTCCTCCCACTCAGCCGCCCTTCGCCCTGGTTGGGCGCGCGACGCCGTCAGGGGGCGGCGATCCCGATGATGGAGAGCTGCCGACCTACCGCCTCCACTTCGTCATCCCCGACCTGCGGCCCGGCGTCTACGCCGTCGTCATCTACAACGCCACCCGTGACGAGGGGAGGGGTGGCTACCTGGTCACCGATCGTTCCTGGCGGCTGCGCGTCCGCCAGGAGCCCCGCGCTAGCGCCGCAGCTCGATGGTCCTGGACACCGTGGTCGGGGCTCCGTTGACGTCGGTGGCGACGATCGTCAGCCTGGCGCGGATGAGGTTGTCGTCTTCGAGGTACTGACGAACGCCCCAGTTGAGGCGCATCTGCGTGTTGAAGGTCAGCGGGGTGAGGACCAGCGGCGTGCCGATGTCGGTGGCGAGCAGCCGCTTGCCGTTCGGCAGGCCCAGGCGATTTGCCTCGGCGGCGGTCACCGCGAGCTTGGCGTTGATCTGCGCGGCCGCCGAGAAGCCGACCGTGAGGCGGATCGGCTGGCCGCGGAGGATCCGCGCCAGGCCACCCGGCGTCGGCAGCAGCGGGCCGATGGTCACCGCCAGGGGCAGGGTTCCGACCGTGTCGCGAGTGGGAGTGGTCTGCCCGCCCGCCAGGCTCTCGCAGGCGCTCGCCACATCGTCCACGTCGACAACCGCCGCGTCCCAGTTGCCCTCGCCGCAGTTGATGCGATCGGGGCCGAAGTCGACCGAGACGATCAGGTCGTTGCCCCAGGCGCGCGTCGCGCGCAGCTCGTCGCCGTAGATGTCGTCGACGCCGTTGCCGCCCTCGAGGTCGTCGTCGCCGGGGCCGCCGACGACCAGGTCGACCCCGTCGCCGCCGTGGATGTTGTCGACGTCGTCGAGGCCGTAGAGCTTGTCGTCGCCCGTGCCGCCCTCGATGTCGTCGGAGTTGATCGAGCCGTAGATCGTGTCGTTCCCGTCGCCGCCGTCGGCGACGATCCGCGGCTGCCTGTCGTCCCAGGGCGCGGCGACGAAGGTGTCGTTGCCGGCGCCGAGGTCGACTTTCAGCGTCACCGCGTTGACGTGGGTCTGGGAGGGGGCGCCGCAGGTGACGATCACTTTCGTCACTCGCGGTCCGCGCAGCCGCACGCAGCCGGGGCCCGCGCGCAGCACTTTGCCGCGCTCGACGTAGAAGGAGATGAACCGGCTGTTGTCGGTGCCGGCGTTGTGGATGGCATCGCCGTCCGAGTCCGAGGTGAGCGTGACGGTGTTGCCGCTGCGCGAGACTTTCGCGTCGGCCTGCGCGAACGACGGCAGGGCGAGGAGGAGTAGCACGATCACGGCGCCCAACCCCAGATACGGTGATCGCCTCATGGCGGTTCATACAAGCAGTCGCCCAGGTCGAGGTCAAGGCGGCGAGCAGCGGCGCCGGCTCGCGCTCGCGGCGATGGTGGCGCTTGCCATCATCGTCTGTGGCTGCGGTGGCGAGGGCGATACGGCCGATTCCAGCTCGCCTTCGGTGGTGACCGACCGGTCGGTCACCAAGGACCGGGAGAAGCAGGCCGCTGAGACGGTCACTCAGTCCCACTGCCCACCCGACCTGCCCAGCTGTCGCACCACCAAAGGCCGGATCGTCTACGTCGAGAGGGTCGACCCCGACGGGGACGGCGACGCCCACTTCGTCATCGTCGACCCCCAGGGCATCACCCTGCCCGGCCTGACCGCGATCGACGTCCGCGCCGGCCTGCGCCCGCAGCCGCTCCCCGGCGCCGGCGACCTGATCAGCGCCGCCGGCCCGGTCCAGACCGGCTCCTATGGCCAGAGCCAGATCCACGCGGTCGAGCTGCACGTGGCCGGGCGATAGGGTCGCCGTGGGAGGCATGACTTGAACGGATCGCAGGCAGAGGCAGATACGAAAACGGTGCTGGTCACCGGCGGCACCGGGTTCCTCGGTGGTTGGTGCCTGGTCGAGCTGCTGCTGCGCGGCTACCGGGTGCGCACCACCGTGCGGGACATCGCCCGCGAGCCGGAGGTGCGCGCCAGGCTCACGCCCGAGGTCGACGCCGGCGATCGCCTCTCGATCCTCGCTGCCGATCTGCTCAGCGACGAGGGGTGGGCCGAGGCCGTCGACGGCTGCGACTACGTCCTCCATGTCGCCTCGCCGTTTCCGCCGGTGCAGCCGAAGGACCCCGACGAGCTGATCGTGCCGGCGCGGGAGGGGACGCTGAGGGTCCTAGCCGCCGCTCTCGACGCCGGCGTCGAGCGTGTCGTCGTCACCTCCTCGGTGGCGGCGATCCGCGGCGGCCTGGAGCGCGCCTCGGCGCCGTTGACCGAGCAGGACTGGACCGACCTCGATAACCCGAAGCTAACGCCGTACACCCGCTCGAAGACGATCGCCGAGCGGGCGGCGTGGGACCTCGTCAAAGAGCGGGGGGAGGTCGGGAAGCTGGCGGTTGTCAATCCCGGCGCCATCCTTGGCCCGGTGCTGAGCGAGGACCGCTCCTTCTCGGTGGAGCTGATCGAGCGGCTGCTGAACGGCATGCCGGGGACGCCGCGGATCGGCTTCGGCTTCGTCGACGTCCGCGACGTTGCCGACATGCACGTTCGCGCGATGATCGCGCCCGAGGCCGGCGGCGAGCGCTTCATCGCCGTGGCGCAGTTCCGCTGGGTCTCGGAAGTGGCCGAGGTCCTGCGCGAGCACCTCGGTCCCGCCGCCGCGAAGGTGCCGAAGCACGCCATTCCCAACGTAGTCGTGCGTGCGATGGCACTTTTCGATCCCGGAATCCGCTCGATCGTCGGCCAGCTCGACCAGAGGTTCGAGCTGTCGAACGAGAAGGCCGAGGCCCTGCTCGGCTGGTCTCCCCGTCCGGTCGAGGAGACCTTCGTCGACTGCGCTCAGAGCCTGATCGACAGCTAGCGGCACGACCCGCGCCGATCGGCGCGGGAACACTTTGGAATTCCTTGACAAAGCCGATCGGGCTTAGATAGCTTGCGAAACCTGGCTGGGCAGCCAGGAACAGGGGCAAGAGAGCGATGTCTGACGGGGGACAGCGGCTAGAACGCCTTGGATAAACGGGGGGGAGGGGACGACCCTGTGAGCAAGGCCAGAACGTCTCTCACCCGCTCGCCCGCCGGTGCCCACGCCGGCAAGGAGCTGGAAGCTCTGCTGTCGAGGAGCTGGGAAAGGATGTTCCCCGGGGTCGACAAGCCCGAGGAACTGAACTCGACCGACCGGAAGTACTGGATTCGCCACCAGCAGGCTCTCGTTCGCACTTTCTATGAGCTCGCGGGGGCGGCCAAGACCATTGGCGACGGCTTCACCGAGCTGGTCGAGGCGGAGGTCAAACTCACCGACGCCAAAATCACAGACCTCAACGAGCGCCGGGGTGTAGAGC
The DNA here is from genome assembly GCA_036009365.1 of Solirubrobacterales bacterium. Classification (GTDB taxonomy): domain Bacteria; phylum Actinomycetota; class Thermoleophilia; order Solirubrobacterales; family 70-9; genus VAYN01. The sequence continues at coordinate 7,540 of DASYLY010000107.1, read as the reverse complement.
TCGACATCGAAAAGCGAGAGACGCAGGCAAAGCGGCGCGAGGGGCGGGCGGAACGCGAAGGGCGGGAAAAGCGAGAAGACAAGTTGCTCGACCAGGAGATCGCCGAGCGAAAACGATTCATGCTGATGGGCACGGTCGGCTTCTGCGCCTCGCTTGCCCTGCTTCTGTTCAGCGTCATGACCCAGCAGGAGGTGGGCTACGCGGGCTCCGGGGCGGGGTTGTTCGTCTCCTGCGGCCTCTGGGGATTTGGCGTTGTCAAACCCCTCCACCGGAAGCACCGGGAAGGAGGGGAGGGCGGGCGTTCCAAGCGCAACAAGCGCAAGCGCTAAAGGACTTCAATTCGACAACGGCAATAAGGCGGGATGCCAACCCATTCCGCGACGATCGCGGCACCGCGCCAACGTGCGGCACTTGCCATAGCCATCTCTCTGATCGCCGCGCTGATCGCGCTGGTCGGCCCGCCCGCGGCACTCGCCACGAAGCCGGCGGTCCTCACCTTCACGACCGCCGAGGTCGGCGCGCCGGGTAATCCTGCCGTCGGCATCGTTCCTTTCACCGACGCGATCTACAAGTCGTGCGGCGAAGCGCCGCAGCCGAAAGGCCCGCGGGCGCCGGTCTGCCAGCAGGTCGGCGGCGTCGATTACGGCTACGGGATCGGCAAGCTCGAGGTGACGGTCGGCCAGTGGGTCAAGTTCCTCAACACGGTCGACCCGGCCGGTCGCAACACCCACAAGCTCTACAGCGAAACCGAGAGCGGCGCCGCCTGGCCTCGCTTCGGCCAGGTCAACTTCTCCGCCGGCGCCCCGGGCGGGCGCCACTACGCGCTCGCGGCGAAGCAGTGGGTGACCAAGCCCTATGGGTTCGCCAACTTCCTGCGCTCGGCTCGCTTCATCAACTCGCTCTACAACGGCAAGGTGCTCTCCCAGAGCGCCAGTAGTCAGGGCAGCTTCGACTACGTCACCTACCGCGTCCGGCTCTCGCCCCAGACCGAGCGGGGGATGTACAAAATGACCGACCGGACCGCGACCCGCTCGCACAAGACCGGCTTCGTCGTTCCCAGCCAGGACGAGTGGATCAAGGCGGCCTACTACGACCGCAGTGGCGGCGGCACCTACTCCTACTGGAAGTACCCGACTAACGCCGGCGTCTTCGGCGACGGCACCGCCACCGCCCCGACCCAGGCGACGCTGGACCCGGCGACCGGCGACGTCAGCAACGCCTCGACGCAGCCGCTCTCGATCTACCACGCGTCCGAAACGCCGGCGCCGAGCTGGTGCCCGTCGAACCAGACGGCGGAAGCCTGCGCCACCGTCAATCCCTTCGGCTTTCCGCAGGGGGTCTACGAAAAAGGCTTCCAGGGCAGCCTCGGCACGGTCGGCCAGGCCAAGACCTTCGGCCCGTGGGGCACCCTCGACCAGGGCGGCAACGTGGTCGAGTGGACCGACACGATCACGGCGCCGCCGTTCGGCACCAAAGGCAAGCGGGTCTGGCGGCGACTGCACGGCGGCATCGCCAACGCCCCCGTCTACCAGCTCTGGCTCTCGGCGGTCGGACTGCAGCCGCAGGAAGACACCTTCTTCACCGCCACCTACCCCTGGCTGGGGATCCGGGTCGGTGTGATCGGCGATTTCAAGTTGGGAAGCAGCTGAGTCGAGCGCGACGGACTAGCGCGAGCGTCCGGCGGGGGGCATAGGTTTGCTCAAGTGACCTCCTCCGCCGGCCCGCGCCGATCCATGGCCTTGCCGGCCGCCCTTCTCGTCGCGCTCCTCCTGCTGGCGCTGCCGGCGATCGCCGCGGCCGCGAAGCCCGGCACGCTCACGCAGCTGCAGGGGAAGAACGGCTGCCTGGCCGATCGCTTCAAGCCGGCCGGCAGCTGCTCGAGGGTGCGGGCGCTCGAGGGCCCCGGCCCCTTCATGGGCTCGCGGGCGATCGCCGTCTCGCCTGACGGCCGCAACGTCTACGTCGCCTCCTCCGAAAGTGACGCGATCGCGATCTTCGCCCGCGACAAGCGCAGCGGCGCCCTCTCGCAGGGGCCTGGGACGATCGGCTGCGTCTCCGCCGGGGGCGTCGGCAACTGCGCGCCGGCGATCGGCCTCGACGAACCGAATTCGGTCGCCCTGAGTCCCGACGGCCGCAACGTCTACGCGACCTCGAGACTCGGCAACTCGGTCACGACCTTCGTCCGCAACCCCAAAACGGGCGGCCTGCGCCAGCTTCCTCCGAACTTCCCCGGCTGCATCTCCGGCCTGCCGCTGCCCGGTTGCGTCGCCGGCCAGGGCCTAGGGGCGCCCGACGTAGTCGTCGTCAGCCCTGATGGCAAGAACGTCTACGCCGGCTCCTTCTTCGGCAACGCCGTCGCCGCCTTTGCCCGCAACCCGGGGAACGGGGCGCTGACCCAGCTCGCCGGTAGCGCCGGCTGCATCGCCGAGGCCACCGCCGGTTGCGCCACCGGCATCGCCCTCAAATCCGTCGAGGGCCTGGCGATCAGCGGCGACGGGGCCAGCGTCTACGCCGCCACTGCCCTCTCCAACGCCGTGGTCGAGCTGGTCCGCGACCCCACCACCGGCGCTCTTACCCAGTCAAGCGACGGCAGCGGCTGCATCGTCGACAGCGCCCTCGCCGGCTGCACGACCGGCCGCGAGTTGGCCGGCGCCAACGCGGTCGCCGTCAGCCCCGACGACGGCAACGTCTACGCGACCTCGCTGTTCAGCAACAGCATCACCTCCTTCAACCGCACCGCCGCCACCGGCGTCCTCGCCCAGAAGGAAGGCACCGCCGGCTGCCTGATCTTCCTCCGCGCCGCCGGTTGCTCCTTCGGCCGCGCTCTGCAGGCCCCCGAGGGGCTCGCCGTCAGCCCCGACGGCCGCAACGTCTACGCCGCCGCCTTCGAGACCGGCGCGATCGCCGTCCTCAACCGCGGCAAGAAGGGCTCGGTGGCGCAGAAGCCCGGCGCTGCCGGCTGCCTGGCGCCGCGCTCACTGCCGGGCTGCACCCGCGCCCGGGCGCTGAAGGGCGTCAGCTCGATCGCGCTCAGCCCCGATGGCCGCCATCTCTACTCGACCGCGTTCGAAAGCGACGCGGTCGACGTCTTCCGGAGGAACCGATGACCGAAGCCGAGCGCCGTGCCCGCGGACTGACCCGCAAAGAGCTGCTGGGGACCGGCGCGAGCGCCGCCGCCGCGGCGCTGCTGGCCCAGGGCGTCGGCGTCGAGCGGGCGCTCGGCGCGGCGAAGGGGCCCAAGGACGTCGCCGGGATGAACATCATCCTCATCCTCACCGACCAGGAGCGGGCGATTCAGCACTTCCCGCCGGACTGGCTGCGCCGCAACCTGCCGGGGATGCGGCGGCTGCGCCAGCACGGGGTCAGCTTCGAACGCGCCTTCACCAACGCCTGCATGTGCTCGCCGGCCCGCTCGACCCTGATGAGCGGCTACTTCCCCGCCCAGCACGGGGTCAAGTACACGCTCGAGGAAGACATGCCCTACCCGGAATTCCCCTACCAGGCCGAACTGCCGCGGCCGCCGCAGATGGCGAACCTGGCGACGGTGATGAGGGCGGCCGGCTACAACGTCATCTACAAGGGCAAGTGGCACTGCTCGAAGCCGGGGACGCCGGAAAAGGCCGTCCCCGCCGACCTCGAGAAGTACGGCTTTACGCGCTGGAATCCGCCCGACGCCGGCGCCAACCAGAGCGTCCCCGAGGCCGGCGGCGGCTTCATCGACAACGACGGGCGCTTCATCGAATCGACCGGCTCGCCCGAGGCGGGCTCAGAGGGCGTGATGCAGTACCTGAGCTCGACCGCGGCCAAACAGCAGCCCTTCTTCATGGTGATCTCGCTGGTCAACCCGCACGACGTCCTCTTCTACCCGAGCAAGACCTTCGAAGAAGCCGGCTATGACGACTCCTGGCTGGAAGGCGAGATCGAGCCGCCGGCGACGGCCGAAGAAGACCTCTCGACCAAGCCCTCGGCCCAGGCTCAGTTCCTGAAAATCTTCAACCTCACCGGCAAGCCGAAAAACAAGCAGCAGATGGCCAACTACCTGAATTACTACGGCAACCTGATGCGCTCTTCCGACAACTACATAGTCAACGTGCTGAACAAATTGGAAGAGACCGGCCTCTACGACGACACGCTGATCGTCCGCACCGCCGACCACGGTGAGATGGGGCTGACCCACGGCGGCATGCGCCAGAAGAACTTCAACTTCTACGAGGAGGCGACGCGGGTGCCGCTCGTCTACTCCAACCCGAAGCTGTTCCCGAAGCCGCAGAGCACCGACGCGCTGGTCTCTCACGTCGACTTCCTGCCGACCCTGGCCAGCCTCGCAGCGGCCCCGAAGGCGGCCCGTTCCAACTGGCAGGGGGTCGACTACTCGAAGCTGGTTCTGCACCCCTCCTCGAACCGCTCGACCCAGGACTACGTCGTCTTCACCTACGACGACTTCCAGTCCGGTCAGGCCCACGGCCCGTACCCGAAACCGCCGAACCACATCGTCGCGATCCGCGAAGGGCGCTGGAAGCTGGCCAAGTACTACGACGTCGAAAACAAAAAACGGCCGCAGTGGGAGATGTACGACTTGAAGACGGACCCGCTGGAGCGCAAGAACCTCGCCTACAGTGGCTACGAACGCACGCCCAAGCAGGACGAAGAACTGAAGCGCCTCAAGCGCAAGCTGGCCCGGGTCGAGAAGACCCGTTTGAAGCCGCTGTAGCGCCTTCAGGACAGCTCGTCGCGCTCAACCGATTCGGCCCGTTCCTCACTGGTTGGCAGCACGAGCTGCACGCCTGCCGGCATCGGGAGGAAGGGGATGTCGACCTCCCAGGTGTCGTCAGTGCAGACGATCCGGGTTGGCAGGAGGACGGTACGGATCCCGAACCCGCCGCCGCCTCTCGGCGGCAGGTCGAAATACGGACCGAGGATCGCCAGTGCGTCGTCGTCGGAGTCGAACGACCTCGCCGAGTCGTCGACGCGGAACTCGTACTCCTGCTCGACGGTGATGCGCAGGCGCTGGCCCGGCCGAAGTAGCAGCGGCCATTCCTCGACAAGGTGAAAGTCGTCGTCGGGGTCTCGCCTCTGTGACTTCGCCATCGCCCCGAAGGTCGTGTATGCCTTGTAGTACTTCGAGGTCTTGGTGCGGACGAAGGCGACCTCGAACTTCTCATCGTCCCGGCTCTCGATGGTGGCGGTGCGCGTCGGCGCCAAAGGGATGATGTCTTCTACGGTTAGGACCCTCGAGCCGGTGTAAGACAGCTGCAGCACAGGAGTCCAGCGGATACGCGTCGATGGCGGTTTGTGGACGCTCATCGGCGTCTGAAACGAGAAGACAGGCCGGATCACCAAGCCACGACGATCTGCCTGCAGTGCCTTTCCGGACTCTGCCTTGGACAGCACCCTGACCAGAGCCACCGTGGCGACGGTGGTTACGGCGAGCAGCAACCAGGTGAACGTCGGGTCGTTCGCCCAGGTCCAAGACGATGGCAGCAGGGTGCTGGCCCGGTTGACGGCGATCGCCTGCACCGCAGCCGTGATCGCCACCAGAGCGGGGATGAGGAGCAGCAGGCGGGAGCGCGGTAAACGCATGCGGAGTCATTCTGTACCAGTACGCAACGCGCACGCCGGCTGGCGGCGGTCGATGCTCAGGTCAAGGTCAAGGCCGCAGATGCGTGACGTCGAACCCCCACTCGCGCTCCAGGCGCGCCGCGATCAGGGAACGATGGCAGGCCTCGGGGTCGCGCTCGACGCAGAGCAGCGCGGCGGAGCCGTCGCCGATCCAGTTGACGATCGGCGCCAGGTCGACCTGGTCGAGGATCTGCTCGGTGTAGAGGCTGGTGTACTCGGGGGCGAGGTGGGTGCGGGAGCGCTTGCCCTCGCCGATCCGGTCGTCCTCGCGGTACTGGACCTGGCGCATCTCGGTGGTGGGGGCGAGCTCCTTGAGGTGGCTATAGCCGATGCTGGCTTCGCTCAGCGCTGCCTGCAGGCGCTGCGCATTGGCCCAGGCGTACTCGCTGCCGCGCACGCCGCGCCGCTGCCGCACGTCGAGGAGCAGGTCGACACCGGCGGTGGTTAGCGCGGCGAGAAACGAGTCGCGATCGAAGCCGTAGACGCCAATCGTCGCGATTGAGGGCATCGGGCGGTGCGCTAGTACCCGGTCCCGGTCTTCACCTGTTTGCGCTCGGAGGGGTGGGCGCCGCCCTTTTTCTCCAGCGTCTTGCAGGCCTCGGCGATGTCACCGGCGAGCCGGCTGACCTGCGCGCGGCTGAGCGTCTGCTTGACCAGCGCCCGCAGTACTTTCACCTCTTCGGCATTAGGCGGCATCGTGTAGGCGGGCAGCATCCAGCCGCGCTCGGCGGAGAGCTGCCAGGAGAGGTCGAACTCGTCGTAGTTCTTCCCCTCAAGCAGCCTGAAGGCGACCAGCGGCAGCTGCTCTTTGTCGGCGCCGATCAGCTCGAAGTCGCCGAGCTCCTCGAGGTGCCCGGCAAGCGCCCGGGCGTTCTCCTGCATCGCCTCCATGATGTAGGTGTAGCCCTGGCGCCCGAGGCGGACGAAGTTGTAGTACTGGGCCAGCACCATCGAGGCGCCGGTGGAGAAGTTAAGGGTGAAGGTGGCGTCGGTCTTGCCGAGGTAGTTCTCGTAGAAGACGAGATCCTCGGCGAGGTCGCTCTCTTCGCGGAAGACGAGCCAGCCGACGCCGGGGTAGACGAGCCCGAACTTGTGCCCGGAGACGTTGATCGAGCGCACCTGCTCGAGCCGGAAGTCCCACTCGGAGTCGGGGTAGAGGAAGGGCCAGACGAAGCCACCGCTGGCGGCGTCGACGTGCAGCGGCACGTCCATTTCCTTCTCCTGCTTGAGCCCGACCAGGAGCTCATTGATGCCGACGATGTCGTCGGCGTGACCGGTGAAGGTGGTGCCGAGGACGGCGGCAACGCCGATCGTGTTCTCGTCGATCAGCGGCTCCACGTCGTCGGGGCCGATTGTGTACTTGCCGGCCTGCAGCGGCACGACTCGCGGCTCGACGTCGAAGTAGCGGCAGAACTTCTCCCAGACCACGTGGACGTCGCCGCCGAAGATCAGGTTCGGCTTGTCGACGGGGAGCGAGGCGGCTTCGCGGCGCTGCTTCCACTTCCACTTCAGCGAGAGGGCGCCGAGCATGATCGCCTCCGAGGACCCCTGGGTGCGGGCGCCGGTCGTCTCCCCCGGCGCGTGGTAGAGGTTGGCGAGCATGCGGATGCAGCGCTGCTCGACCTCGGCCGAGATCGGGTACTCGGCGTGGTCGATGAAGTTGCGGTAGAGGTTCTCGGCGATCAGCCGCTGTGCCTCCGGCTCCATCCAGGTGGTGACGAAGGTGGCGAGGTTGCGGTTCGGGTCGCCCTCCAGCGCCAGTTCCTCATCGACCAGGCGCATCGCGTCGAGGGACGACATGCCGCTGTCCGGAAAGGGGCCGTCGGGAGCGTCTTCGGTGAGGAAGCGGTTGCCGTAGAGCTTCACGGCATCGTCGGTGCTGAGCGGCTCGGTCATCGGGCTCCAGTCGTCTCTTGGTCGG
>DASYLY010000106.1:0-8678 GCA_036009365.1 Solirubrobacterales bacterium | reverse complement strand
AGCTGAAGCAGCGTGTTGAAGACGTCGGGGTGGGCCTTCTCGATCTCGTCAAGCAGCACCACCGCGTAGGGCCGGCGCCGCACCGCCTCGGTCAGCTGCCCGCCCTCCTCGTAGCCGACGTAGCCGGGAGGCGCGCCGATCAACCGCGCGACCGTGTGCTTCTCCATGTACTCGGACATGTCGAGGCGGACGATCGCCTGCTCGGAGTCGAACATGAACTCCGCCAGCGCCTTCGCCAGCTCGGTCTTGCCGACCCCGGTCGGGCCGAGGAAGAGGAAGGAGCCGATCGGCCGGTGCGGGTCGGAAAGGCCGGCGCGGGAGCGGCGCAGCGCGTTGGAGACGGCGGCGATCGCCTCGTCCTGGCCGATCACCCGGTCGTGCAGCCGCTCCTCCATATGGATCAGCTTCTGCACCTCGCCCTCGAGCAGGCGGCTGACCGGGATCCCGGTCCATTTGCCGACGACCTCGGCGACGTCCTCCTCGGTCACCTCCTCGGTCAGCATCGAGCCGCCCGAGGCATGCAGCTCGGCCAGCCGTTCCTCGCCTTCGGCGACGGTCTTCTCCAGCTCGGGGATCTCGCCGAATTTCAGTTTCGCCGCCCGCTCCAGGTCGGCTTCGCGTTCGGCTCGCTCGATCTCGGCGCCGGCCTCCTCCAGCCGCGCCTTGGCGGCTTTGATCGAGTCGATCGCCTCCTTCTCGTTCTGCCAGCGCGCCTTCATCTCGCCGGAGCGCTCGCGCAGCTCGGCCAGCTCTGCCTCGATCGCCTCCAGCCGCGCCTTCGAGGCGTCGTCGCTCTCCTTCTTCAGTGCCTCGCGCTCGATCTCGAGTTGCTGGATGCGGCGCTCGACCTCGTCGATCTCGGTCGGCATCGAGTCGATCTCGATCTTCAGTCGCGAGGCCGCCTCGTCGATCAGGTCGATCGCCTTGTCGGGCAGGAAGCGGTCGGCGATGTAGCGCTCGGAGAGGGTGGCGGCGGCGACGATCGCCGAGTCGGCGATGCGGACGCCGTGGTGGACCTCGTAGCGGCCCTTCAGCCCGCGCAGGATCGCGATCGTGTCGTTGATGTCGGGCTCGCCGACCAGCACCGGCTGGAAGCGCCGCTCCAGCGCCGCGTCTTTCTCGATGTGCTTGCGGTACTCGTCGAGCGTGGTGGCGCCAACCGCGCGCAGCTCGCCGCGGGCCAGCATCGGCTTCAGCAGGTTGGCGGCGTCGACCGCGCCTTCGGCGGCGCCGGCACCGACGATCGTGTGCAGCTCGTCGAGGAAGAGGACGATCTGGCCCTCGGCCTCCTGCACCTCGGAGAGCACCGCTTTCAGTCGCTCCTCGAACTCGCCCCGGTATTTGGAGCCGGCCAGCAACGAGCCGATGTCGAGGGCGATCACGCGGCGGTCGCGGAGGCTCTCGGGGACGTCGCCAGCGACGATCCGCTGCGCCAGCCCCTCGACGATCGCGGTCTTGCCGACGCCGGGGTCGCCGATCAGCACCGGGTTGTTCTTGGTGCGGCGCGAGAGAACTTGAATGACCCGGCGGATCTCCTCGTCGCGGCCGATCACCGGGTCGAGCTTGCCCTCGCGGGCGTCGGCGGTGAGGTCACGGCCGAATTTCTCCAGCGCCTGGACGCTGTCCTCGGGGTTGGGCGAGGTGACCCGGTGCGGGCCCCGCACCTCGGCGACCGCCTTCTCCAGCGAGCCGCGGTCGGGGAGCAGGTCGGCTACCGGGGAGTCCGTCAAAGCCAGCAGGGTGTGCTCGGTGGAGATGTACTCGTCGCCGAGCTTGGCCATCTCTCGCTCGGCCTCCTGCAGGGCTTTGACCAGGGCGGAGGAGGGACGCACCTCGGCCGTCTCGCTCAGCTTCGGCAGCTCCTCGACGGCCTGCACGGCGCGGGCGGTGACGGCGTCGACGTCGGTGCCGAGCTTCTGCAGAATCGGCACCACCAGGCCGTCGCTCTGGCGCAGCAGCGCCACCAGCAGGTGCGCCGGGGTGACCTCCGAGTTGCGCCGCTCCGCCGCCAGGGCCTGCGCTGCGGCGACCGCTTCCTGGGACTTGACCGTGAACCGATCGGGCTGCATCAGATCCTCCTCCCTTTCCAGATCTGCTGTTCGAGCTCTACCGCCCGCCGCCGCCAGCGCTCCGTCTCGGTTCGCATCCGCTCCAGTCGCTCTTCGAGGGCCAGCACCGCCTCGACCCCGACCAGATTCAGCCCCTCGGAGGTCATCCGCTGGATCCGCCGCAGCCGCTCGACGTCACGCTGCGAGTAGAGACGGGTGTTCTTCGGCGAGCGCTTCGGGGCGATCAGCCCGCGCGCCTCGTACATGCGCAGCGTCTGCGGGTGCATCTCCGCCAGCTCGGCCGCGACCGAGATCATGAAGACGCCGCGCTCGACGTCGAGCGACGCTTCCACCCGGTGCCGCCTTGCGGAGGCCATCAGCCCGCCTTGCCGCGCAGCGCCGCCCGCGGGTCGCTGCCGTTGAACGCCTCTGCCAGCTTCTCGACCGCCTCTGCCTGCTCCTCGCTGAGCTCGTCGGGAACGTCGATCTCCAGCCGATAGCGGATGTCACCGCGCCCCTTGCCCTTCGGTTTCGGCGGACCCTCGCCGCGTAGGCGTTGGACGGTCCCATGCCTGGTCCCCGCCGGCACCTTGATCTTCTTCGTCCCTTCCAGCGTCGGCACCTCGATCGTGCCGCCGCGCAGCGCCTCGGGGATCGTGATCGGCACCGTCACCTCGAGGTTGCCGTCGTCGAGCCGTTTGAAGACGGGGGAGGGGGCGACGCGGGTGGTCACGTAGAGGTCGCCGGGGGGGCCGCCACGCGGACCGGCCTCGCCTTTGCCGGCGAGGCGGATGCGAGCGCCGTCCTTGACCCCGGCCGGGACGTTGACCTTGTAGCGCTTGGTCTGCTGGGTTAGGCCCGAGCCGCCGCAGGTCGGGCAGGGGTCCTCGATGATCTGGCCGGAGCCGCCGCACTGCGGGCAGGGCTGGCTGATCGAGAAGAAGCCCTGGCTCTGGGCGTCGATGCCGCGGCCTTCGCAGCGCGGGCAGGTGGTCGGCCGGGTACCCGGCTTGGCGCCGCTGCCGTGGCAGGTCGTGCAGCGCTCGGCCTTCGGCACGGTGACGCTGATCTGGGTGCCGTTGACCGCCTGGTCGAAGCTCAGCTTGGTTTCGGTCTCCAGATCGCGGCCGCGGACCTGCTGCGCCTGGGCGCGACCGCCGCCACCGCCACGGTTGAACAGCGAGGAGAAGATGTCGCCGAGGTCGGCGCCGAAGCCGGCCTGGCCGCCACCGCCGAACGGGGCGCCACCGCCGGGGAAGCCGCCAGGGCCACCGCCGAACATCCCACCCGCGTCGTACTCCTTGCGCTTCTCGGGATCGCCGAGGACGTCCTGGGCGGCGGAAATCTCCTTGAACTTCTCCTCCGCCGCGGCATCGTCCGGGTTGCGGTCAGGGTGGTACTGGCGCGCCAGCTTGCGGTACGCCTTCTTGATCTCCTCGTCGGTCGCCTTCTTGGAGACGCCGAGCGTCTTGTAGAGCTCGTCAGCCACCGGTCTCCTACTCGCTCACCACCACTCGCGCTGGCCGGATCAACTGCTCGTTCAGCCGGTACCCCTTCTGCAGCACCTCGGCCACATGTCCCGACTCGATCCCGGTTCCCGGAGCAGTCGAAAGCGCCTCGTGCAAGGTCGGGTCGAACTTCTCCCCACCCGGATCGATCGGCTCGATCCCCTGCCGAGCGAGCGTCTCCCGCAGCCCGTTGAGGACCATCTCCACTCCCGCCGCAAGGTCGTCGGGACTCTCGCCTCTCGCCACTAACGCCCGCTCGAGATTGTCGACCGCGTCAATCACCTCCCGAGCAACCTCAGCTTTCCCACGAGCCGACGCGGCCTGAACCTCGGCCGTCATCCGCTTACGAAAGTTCTCGAAGTCAGCCTTCGTTCTCTTAGCGAGGTCCAGGTACTCATCCCGCTGCTGCTCAGCTTCAGCCAGAAGCGCATCGAGGTCCTGTTCGACCTCCTCCGCTCCACCTGCGGGTGGCGCCGGTGATGGGCCCCCCGCCGGGTGAGGCGGGGGGACATCACCGGTGACAGGACCCGCAGTCGAGCGCTCCGTCGACCTGTCGTCGGCCTCGCTCACTTGTCGTCCTCGTCAACCACCTCAGCGTCCACGACCTCCTCCTCATCAGAGGAAGAATCGTCGCCCTCCGCGGTGGCCCCGTCAGCCGAAGCCTCCTGCTGCGCCGCCGCGTAGATCTGCTCCGACGCTTTCTGCATCGCCGCCGTCAGCGCCTCGGTCTTGGCGGTGATCTCCTCAGTTGAGCCCGACTCGAGCGACTCGCGCACCGCCTTGACCGCCTCGGTCACTTCGTCCTTGGTCGCCTGGTCGACTTTGTCGCCGCCGTCCTCGATCGCTTTCTCGGACTGGTAGGCGGCGTTCTCGGCGAGGTTGCGGGCCTCGGCCAGCTGACGTTGTTTGGCGTCCTCCTCGGCGTGAGACTCGGCGTCGGAGACCATGCTCTGGATCTCCTCGTCGGAGAGGCCGGAGCCGGATTTGATCTCGATTTTCTGCTCTTTGCCGGTTCCCAGGTCTTTGGCGGTGACATGGAGGATGCCGTTGGCGTCGATGTCGAAGGTGACCTCGATCTGCGGCATCCCGCGCGGCGCCGGCGGGATCCCGGTCAGCTGGAACTTGCCGAGGCTCTTGTTGCCGGCGGCCATCTCGCGCTCGCCCTGGAGGACGTGGATCTCGACCGAGGGCTGGTTGTCGTCGGCAGTCGAGAACGTCTCCGACTTCTTCGTCGGGATCGTCGTGTTGCGCTCGATCAGCTTCGTCATCACGCCGCCTTTGGTCTCGATCCCCAGCGTCAGCGGGGTGACGTCGAGCAGCAGCACGTCCTTGACGTCGCCGGCCAGCACTCCGGCCTGGATGCCGGCGCCGACCGCGACCACCTCGTCAGGGTTGACCCCCTGGTGCGGCTCCTTGCCGGTCAGCTCCTTGACCCGCTCTCGCACTGCCGGCATCCGGGTCATGCCGCCGACCAGGACGACGTGGTCGATTGAAGCGTCGGCATCGTCGAGCGCCCGCTTGACCGGACCGACGACGCGCTCCAGCAGGTCACCGGTGAGCTCGTTCAGCTTCGAGCGGCTCAGTTTCAGGTCGAGGTGCTTCGGCTGTCCCTCGACCGCGGTGATGAAGGGCAGGTTGATCTGCGTCTCCTGGGTCGAGGAGAGCTCGATCTTCGCCTTCTCGGCCGCCTCGTAAAGGCGCTGCAGCGAGTTCTTGTCGGCAGCGAGGTCAACGCCCTGGTCGCGTTTGAACTCGGCGACCAGCCACTCGACAATCGCTTTGTCCCAATTGTCGCCGCCGAGGTGGTTGTCGCCGGCGGTCGACTTCACCTCGAAGACGCCGTCGCCGATTTCCAGCACCGAGACGTCGAAGGTGCCGCCGCCGAGGTCGAAGACGAGGATCGTCTGGTCGGTCGTCTCTTTGTCGAGCCCGTAGGCGAGCGAAGCCGCAGTCGGCTCGTTGATGATCCGCTTCACCTCGAGGCCGGCGATCTTGCCGGCGTCCTTGGTCGCCTGCCGCTGATCGTCGTTGAAGTAGGCGGGGACGGTGATGACGGCGCTGTCGACCGTCTCGCCGAGCTTCGCTTCGGCGTCGGTCTTCAGCTTCTGCAGGATCATTGCGCTGATCTCCGGCGGGCTGTACTGCTTGCCGCGCACGTCGATGCGGACGTCGCCGTTGGGGCCGGCCTCGACCTTGTAGGGGACGATCGTCTCCTCCTCTTTTACCTCGGCCTCCTTGCGGCCCATGAACCGCTTGATCGAGAAGATCGTGTTCTCGGGGTTCATCACCGCCTGACGTTTGGCCACGGTCCCAACCAGCCGCTCACCGCTCTCGGTGAAGGCGACGACGGAGGGCGTCGTGCGACCGCCCTCGGAGTTCTCGAGGACGGTGGGCTCGCCGCCCTCCATCACGGCGACACAGGAGTTGGTCGTGCCGAGGTCGATTCCGATCGTCTTTCCCACTTCTCGCATCCTCCAGAGGTTTCGTTATTCAAGCCTAAGAAATCTAAGTGGCAGTATGGCAGATTCTATTCGGCGGCCGATTGGACTGCTCTACATTCGTTTGTGCCCGCGAAAGACGGGCACAAGGAACTGGGAGGCGCCTCAGCCAATCACGGATGAGGAGGACATCTTGAGTCAGGTCCAGGCACCGAATCGGCGATCGGTCTTATCGGCGATCGCCATCGCTTTTGTTCTTGCCTTCTTGCTACCCGGCTGGGCGGCCGCAAACAACGGCGGCCACCACGGCCATGGGAGCCATCACGGCAACGCGAATCACCATAGCCATAAGGGTCATCACGGCCATGGTGGTCACCACGGAGACAACGGCAAAGGCAAGGTCGTCAACGTGATGACGCGCAATCTCTACCTCGGCGCCGACCTCGCGCCGGCGATCGGCGCCCCCAGCCTCGAAGCCTTCGTTACCGCCAACGGCAAAATTCTCCGCGACGTGACCGCCAACCAGTTCCCGGTCCGGGCCAGGGGCCTGGCGCGGGAGATCCTCGAGCAGGAGCCTGACCTGGTCGGCCTGCAAGAGGTGGCGCTCTGGCGCACCGGGCCGCCGAGCCTGGCGCCGGTGCTCAGCGGCGTCCCCGCCGCGACGACGGTTCGCTACGACTACCTGCAGCTGCTCCTGGATCAGCTCAACAAGGGCCCCGACCGCTACGCAGTGGTCGTCGTCCAGGACGAGTTCGATCTCGAGGCGCCGGCCGACGAGAACAAAGTCGCCGGCGACGGCCCCGAACCGGCTATCGCCAACGCGGAGATCAACGGCCGGCTGACCATGCGCGACGTGATCCTCGTCCGCCACGGTGCCGGCGTGCATATCTCCAACCCGCAGTCGGGCAACTTCAAAGCCCTGCTGGCGGTGCCGATCCTCGGCAAACCGCTAACGATCAAACGGGGCTGGACGGCGACCGACGCCAAGGTGCGCGGCAGCGGCTGGTTCCGCTTCGTCAACACCCACCTGGAGGCATTCGACCCGGCGGCTCTGGTGCCGAGCATTCGCGCTCTGCAGGCGAGTGAGCTGGTGGCGGCCGGGGGACCGGCGACGAGCGATCTGCCGGTGATCCTGCTCGGCGACCTCAACTCCGACGACGACACCGTCGCGCCGGGGGACCGGCAGGCCTACGAAGCGCTGATCGCCGCCGGAATGGTGGAGCGCAGCACGGCGGACCCGCTCAGCTGCTGCCTCAACTCCAGCCTGCTGGCCGTCGGCGCCGGCGGCAGCGTCGCCGATTTCGACCACCAGGTCGACCACGTGATGACCCGCGATCCCGATCAGGTGACCCTGCGGAGCTCATCCGTCACCGGCCTGTTCCCGATCAACGGCTTCTGGAGCTCAGACCACGCGGGCGTCTTCAGCGCCCTGCAACTGCAGCAATAGGAAGGCCGCCTCGCCGGCGGGGGCTCAGCCCTCGCCGGCGGTGGCGGCGACGAACTCGGCGACTTCCTCGGCCTGCTCCTGGTTGAGGATGCCGCCGGGCATGCGGCCCGGGGTGGTGCTGCCGTCGACGCCTTCTTCGACGG
Organism: Solirubrobacterales bacterium; assembly: GCA_036009365.1. GTDB lineage: Bacteria > Actinomycetota > Thermoleophilia > Solirubrobacterales > 70-9 > VAYN01. The sequence goes on along the minus strand of DASYLY010000106.1, from coordinate 1,094 downwards.
CGGCGAGGACGCGGCCTTCGGTGCCTTCGATCACGCCCTCGGCGCCTTTCCCTTCTGGCAGCCCGTTGGGGGCGAGCAGGACGTCGAGGTCGGGGCCGTAGTTGCCGTCGGTGCCGGCCGCGTAGAGCGTGTGGCAGGCGCCGCAGTTGATCTGGAAGAGCTCCTGGCCGCTTTCGAGGTGCGCGGGGACCTTCTGGGCGCCCTCGCCCGCGTCGCCCTTTGACTGGAAGACCAGCCAGGGGATGACGCCCGCGAGGACGACGACCAGCAGCCCGAAGACGATGAAGGTGCGCTTGCTCATTGCCAGTTGGAGCCGCGCCAGCGGTTAGGTCCGCCGACCGGCGGCGGAGATACTACTGGCGCTATCACGCTCGTTGCGGTACCACGGGCACATCCGCCGCAGCTCGCACTCCTCGCAGCGTGGCTTCGGGCGGCAGAGCGCGCGTCCGTGGCGGATCAGGTTCATGTGCAGCTCGAGCGCGTCCTCGGGGTCGACGATCGCCAGCATCTCGTCGTGAGCGCGCTCAAACGACGCTTTGGCGGGGAAGAGGCCGAGCCGGCCGCCGACCCGGTGGACGTGGACGTCGACGGGGATCTCAGGGATCCCCCAGGTGAAGATCAGCACGCAGGCCGCGGTTTTTCGCCCTACCCCCGGTAGCCCCAGCAGGAACTCCAGCGACTCCTCGCGTGAGGCCTTCGCGGTCCAGTCGAGGTCGGGCGGGTCGCCCAGCAGCTCGAGGATCGCCTGGATGCGAGGTGCCTTCTGCTTGGCGAGGCCCCCGGGCCGGATCGCCTCTTCAATCTCACTGACAGGGGCGTCGCGCACTTCCTCCCAGCCAGGGAAGCGCTCACGCAGCCGCGCGAAGGCCCGATCGCGGTTGCGGTCGTTGGTGTGCTGCGACAACACCGTCTTGATCAGCTCGGCGATCGGGTGCCCGTGCGGTTCCTCCTCCGGCACCCCGTACATCTCCCGCAGTCGGTCGCGAATCGCCCGCACGCGGCGCTTGTTCGGGCTTTTCCAGGGCATGGGCTGACCCTAGTTAGGGAGGAGGCGGGATGCCCCTCTCCAGGAGACCGTACGGCCGGCAGAAGTG
>DASYLY010000105.1:0-8103 GCA_036009365.1 Solirubrobacterales bacterium | reverse complement strand
GTTGCTGAATGTCCGCCGGGGATACCCACCGACCCTGCCCTGCTCGAGGCGCGCGGCATCGAGGTGGAGATTGGCGGGACGCAGATCCTGCGTGGCGCCGACCTGAAAGTGAGACGTGGTGAGCTGGTGGCGGTGGTCGGGCCGAACGGGGCCGGCAAGTCGACGCTGGTGCGAGCTGTGTCTGGGCTGCAGAAGTCGAGTGCCGGAGAGGTGCGTTGGGGGGATCGGCCGCTCGGCGAGATGCGCGGCCGCGAGCTGGCGCGGGTGCGCGCTTTCGTGCCGCAGCGGATGCCGGTCCCGGCCGGGATCAGTGTCCGTGAAGCGGTAACGATCGGCCGCTCCTCGCACCTGCGGCCGCTTAGTCGGCTGACCCGGGCTGACCGGGCCGGGATCGATGAGGCGATGGACCGGGCCGGGGTTGGCCGCTTTGCTGAGCGAACGCTGACGACGCTCTCCGGCGGCGAGCTGCAGCGCGTCCAGGTGGCGATCGGGCTCGCCCAGGAGGCGCCGATGCTGATCGCCGACGAGCCCACCTCCCAGCTCGACCTCGGCGCCACGATCGGCGTCGCCACCCTGCTGCGGGCGCTGGTCGACGAGGGATTGACCGCGCTGGTCGTCGTCCACGACCTCGCCCTGGCCGCGGCGGTCGCCGACCGCGCCGTGATCGTCTCCGAGGGCCGCACCGTCGCAGCCGGCCCCCCGGCCGAGGTCCTCAGCAGCGATCGCCTGGCGGAGATCTGGGGCGCCGACGCCCGGCTCACCAAGCACGAGGGCCGTACCGCCCTCCATGTCGCCTGGCTGCAAGCCGCCGAGCGCCGTTAGGTCACCCTAATTCCGACTATGTTAGGGTGGATTCTTAGGGCACCCTAACTGCTCTGTTCTGCCACCTCAGGACCCCACTACCTCAAGGAGACCGACTCGCCGATGAGCAAGCACCCGTCCCGTCCACCTCGCCGCCGCTGGGCCGTCGCCGCCCTCGCCGCACTGGGGCTCGCAGCCGCCCTGCCGACGGCCGCGGCAGCCACGCCCGCCACGGGATCGGTCGACCTGACCCTGAAGCCGAATGGTGCCGGGTCGCTGCTCAGCCAAAAAGTCCAGGTCCGCTACTCCGCCAAGACCGGCAAGAGTGGCGCCACCAAGCGGGCCCTACGGGCCAAGCAGGGCAAGAAAGGCTCCGCCAAGCGGGTCAGCCTGCCCGTCGACGACCTGGTCCTCGGCGAGAGCTCAACCGCGAGCACCAGCGGTGGCCTGCTCTTCAGCCTGCAGGGCAGCAAAGCGAGAGTGCACTCGCTGACCGTCAAATTCGGCCCCAACGCGATCGCCGTGCATGGCACGATCGGCGGCAAGCGGATCCTCGTCTTCCGCGCCGAGAGCAAGGCGCAGCGCAGCGCCTCTTCGCTGCAACTGGATGACGCCGAGCTGATCTTGACCGGAAATGGCGCCGAGGCCTTGGGCGACAGGCTCGGCCTCGAGACGCTCGCTGCCGGCCCCCAGGGCTCCCTCGCAGCCAAAGCCGCCGTAACTCAGAGTGAGAAGAAAGAGGCGACGCCCGCTCCCAAACCGGGCATCCTCATCGATGCCCCCGTCTATCCCGTCGATCCCTACGCCGCAACCTGCAATGTGCCGGCCGGCAAAGCCGGCAGCGTTCCCGGCAAAGTCGCGGGGATCGCAGCGGATCCGAGCTTCGACGTCGACCAGGACGCGACCGGCACCACGATCGAGTGGGGGTTCAAGCAGGACTTCCGCGACTACGTGCTCAACTTCGCACCCGGTGGCTCGCTGCCGGCGCTGGAAGGGGCGACGGCACACCCGGCGGGCGCGACCATGGCGTCCCCCGGCTCGTTCTTCGAGTTCGCGCTGGCGGACGGAACCTATGAGGGCGGCAGCCAGCCGAACGGGGTCGACGACAAGCTGGTCGCCGACGGCACCGGGGCGATGCTGTTCTGCAAGCCCGGACACGGCTTCGACATCGTCTTCAAGAACCCGACCGTGACCATCGACGGCGCCAACTCGCGGGTCACCGCGGACGTCGGCGTCAACGACAACGGCACCTGGCACGAATTCCAGCGCGCCGACATCGCCGAGCTCGACCTCACCGGCATCACGCCGCAGGTCAGCGACAGCGGTCGGGCGATCACCTGGGTGAACGTCCCGGCGACGCTGACCGCGGACGGCGCCCTCGCCTCCAGCCTGCCCTACCCGGCTGGCGAGCAGCTCGACCCGATCACGGTGAGGACGACCGTCAACCGGCCGTTGCTCGCCGAGTGCGGGATCGACGCGGGGACGGCGACGCCGGGCCCGGTCACCCTCACGCAGGCGGCACTGCCGACCCTGACCTCGCCGGTGATCGGCACCGGCGGCACGATCAACTGGGGCTTCCGCCGCTCGACCCGGGCAACCGGAGTCTCCGGCGGGCACCTCGACCTGCTGGGCGGGGCGACCGAAGGCTATCCCGGCAACATGGGTGGCACCAACAATCCGCCGCCGGCTGGTGGGCAGGGGAAGTTCTTCCGCTTCCCGATCGCCCGCTACGCCTATGACGCCGGCACCGCCAGCGCGACCGACGACCGCCTGATCGCAACCAGCAACGCCACGGTCGGCTTCTGCAACGTCAACCAGGGCGCCTTCGGGGTCGTGATCTCGAAGCCGACGCTGATCGTCAACGGCGCCAGCTCGCGGATCGTCGCCAATGCCTACGGCTACCGCGGTGGCTTCGGCTGGACCGGCGGCAGGGTCGACCTCGTCAACCTCGACGCCTCCGCGGTCAACGTGGTGGCGACCCCGACGACCGTCAGCTGGGGCGAAATCACCGCCGACAACACGCCGCTGACGACCGCGATCCCCGTCTCCGGCGCGCTGCTGACCGAAGCGCTGTCGCCGTCGACCCTGACGATGGCGAGCACGCCCACTGGCTGGGACCCGGTCGCGGCGCAGATCGTCCTGCCCTAGGACGATGGGCGCCGCCGCGAAAGCCCTGCTGTCGGCCCTGGCCTTGACGATCGCTCTCGCCGTGCCCGCATCCGCGGGCGCGGCGGGGCCGGTCGGCAGCGCCAGCTTCGTCGTCAGCGCCGGCAAGTGGCGGACGCTCGACCAGCGCGGCATCGCTCTCGGCGGCGCCGGGGCCGCCGAGAGCGAGGGCCGGCGCACCCGCCTGCAGATCAGCGGTGGCACGATCGGCGACGGCGTCGCCAGGCTCACCTTTGCGGGCTCCCTGAAGCTTGTCGCCGGCGAGGGCCGGCAGGGCGGCACGGTGCGCCTGAGCGGACTCCGGGCCGACCTCGGCCCCGACTCCAACTTCAGCGCCAAGCTCGGCAAGAAGCGCCGCGTCCTCTTCGACCTCGAGGGCGGAACCCTCACCACCAGCGCCGCCAAGGGCTCCGCCCAACTGCAGGGCGCCCGGCTCGTCTGGCGCCGCGGGGCCGCCGAGGCGATCGGCAACCGACTCGGCACCGACCTGCCACGAGGCAGTTTCGGCTTGCTCGACCTCAGCGCCGCGACTCTGCTCACCGAGGGGCCGCCCAAATCCGGCCCGATCGGCAACGAGCCACCGCTGCTGGCGCGTCCCGCCGGTGCCGTCGACGTCACCACCGCGACCCTCGCCTGGCACGTCCGCGACTCCTGGATCCGCTACGTCAACACGCAGGAAGCGCCGCAGCCGCTGGAAGGCGCGGTCCCCGAGCCGCCGATCCAGGAGAGCAAACACCCCTGCCCCAACAGCCCCGCCGGCGCCAACCCGACCCTGGTCTACTCCTACGACTTTCCCTTCGCCAGCGGCTGGTACGACCCCGCCTCCGGGACGGCGTCTCTCTACTACCGCGGCGGGGTCAGGTTCAGCTACCCGGCCCACGGGATCGACGTCACCGCGCGCAACCCGGAGATCGAGATCAACGGCGCCACCTCGCGCTCGATCTTCCGCCTCCGCGGCGCCGCCGAGACCCCTTACCCGGACCAGCGCGCGGCGCTGCTCAGCCTCCCCTCCAGCACCCCGATCCAGGGACCGCCGGGGGGCTTCTCCTTCCCGGGACCGCTGCGCGGCACCCTCACCGCCGACGGCCAGACCGTCTTCGCGGGCTTCTACCCGCCGCCCAACGACGGTTTCGGCTGCTTCTCGATCTCCTTCTCGACCGGCTGATCCTCGTTAGGGTCGCCTAACATCCGGCGGATGCTCGATTCCCAGGACGCCATCCGGCGTCTTCCCCTCCTCGCGGCGATGCTGATGGCTCTGGCGTTGCTGGGCGCTAACCCTGGCGAAGCTCACGCCGATGCCGCCCAGGCGACCGTGGTCAGCCCCAGCGGCGAGGAGCGGCCGCTCTCGCTCGATGCCCTCGCCGGCAGCGAGAACGTCGTCGAGCGCACCTACGCGCTGCGCTCGGGGAGCGGCCAGGGCAGCCAGACCGTCAGTGGCTTCTCGCTGGCGGCGATCCTGGCGGCAGCCGGGGCCGACCCCTTCGGCTTCTCCTACCTCGAAGTCCAGCGCCCAGCCGGCGGCTCGGTCCTGCTCAGCCGCCACCAGGCACTCGACCCCGGCGCCTTCCCGGAAGGGCCGCCGGTCGTCTACGCAACCGCATCCGGGACCGGCTTCCTGCGCCCCAGCAGCGGCGCCGAGGACTTCAACGCGACCGACTCCTTCGAGGCGCCGCAGGGAGTGAGATTGGTGATGCGCAAGGACTCGCCGCTGCGGGTGCGGGCGAAGGCCTCGACCCTGCGCACCCGGCCCGGCCAGGCGGTCGAGTTCAGCGCCATCGTCGAGCGCGCCGGCGCCGGTGAGCGGCTGACCTACTCCTGGTACTTCGACGACGGCCACTCCGCTGCCGGCGCCGAGACCAGCCACAGCTTCGCCAAGCGCGGCAGCTACGACGTCGTCATCGGCGTCACCACCCCGGGCGACGACGTCGGCGCCTCCGACGTGGTGACGATTCAGGTCGGCGCCCCACTCGGCGGGCCCGACCGCAAGGGCGGCGGCCACAACCGCCACGAGGACGCGCCCGACCACGGCGCCGCCTCAGGTCCCTCGACGGGCGCACCTGCCGGCGGAGCCGGCGCCACCGGCACGGCCACGGCGCCGATCCCGGTTCCCGCTCCTGCGCCGATCCCCTCCGAACCAGCACCGGAAGTCGCGCCCACCCCCCAGCCGACGGCTTCGGCACCCCTGGGAGAACAGGTCAGCGGCTTGCTGCTCAGCAACTCCACCGCGAGCGCGCCAAGTCCCGAGCCTGAACAGCAGGCGGCGGCGAGACCCGGGTCGCTCGATGGCGACGGCGGTAGCGGCGGCGGTCTGCCCGACGCGGCCTGGGGCCTGTTGGCGACGGCCGGGCTGCTCGGCACCGGCGCCCTGATCGAGGTGGGCGGCCTCAGTGGCCTTCTCGCCCGGCGGCGGTGGATGGCGCCGTGAACGTCGAGCAGATCCTCTTCGACGTCTCCGAGGCGCTGCGGGTCCCGGTCCTGGTCCTCGCCCTGGCGGCGCTGCTTATCGTCATCGTCGATTTCGGCGCCCTGCTCGCCGAGCTGCGGCGCCGGCGCGGGCGCAGCGTCTGGAAGCTGGAGCGGGCGATCGCCGAATGCCAAGCCCAGCTCGCCGCCGGCCGGCAGACCGAGGCGCTGGCGGCGTTGCTGCCGATCGCCCGCAACCAGAGGATGGAGGACGCCCTCAGCGGCGTCCTCGAACAGGTCGGCCGCCCCGACGCCGAAGCGCGCATCGCCAAGCGCCTCGCCGAGTACGACTACCGCTCGCTGCGCCGCCTCGAGCGCAGCCGGATCCTCGTCCGCATGGGCCCTGCTCTCGGCCTGATGGGGACCCTGATCCCCCTCTCGCCCGCCCTCGCCGGCCTCGCCGATGGCGACGTGGCGACGCTGACCGAAAACCTCCGCATCGCCTTCGGCGTCACCGTGATCGGCCTCCTGGTCGGGGCGATCGCCTTCACCATCTCGCTGATCCGCGACCGCCTCTACGCCCAGGACTACTCCGACGTCGAGTACGTGGCGGCGATCCTCACCGCCGACGGCTCCCAGTTGCCGGTCGGCCAGCACTCTCACTGGGCGGTAGCGCCGTGAAAGTGACGGCCCGCGCCCGCAGCCGCGACGACCGCGCCGGCGACCCCCTCGACGGCCTCGTCAACCTCTTCGACCTCGGCATCGTCCTCTCCGTCGCCTTCCTCCTCGCCGCCCTCTCCTCCCTCAACCTCACCGAGGCGATCACCGGCGACGCCAAATCCCAGCCTGCCCAGACCCGCCCCGCCGACGCCGTCGTCACCAAGCAGGACGAAGAGGTCAAAGAAGTAGAACTCCAGCCCGACGAGAAAGTAGTTGGCCGCGGCCAACCAATCGGCACCGTCTACCAGCTCAACGACGGCCGCACGATCGTCGTGCCCAGCTCGAGTGGTGGGTTAGGGGGCCCCTAGACCCCTCAACCGACCACTCGTCAGCCCAGCAGGCCGAGGACCTGGCGGACGGCGGTCTCCAGGTCGGGATCGGTCACCAGCTCCGGGGCCTCCGGGGCCTCATACGGGCTGCCGACACCGGTCAGGTCGGTGATCTCGCCGGCGCGGGCCTTGGCGTAGAGGCCCTTCGGGTCGCGCCGTTCGCACTCCTCAAGCGGCGTGTCGACGAAGACCTCGTGGAAGGGGATGCCGGCCTCTTCGTGGGCGGCGCGGACCTTGTCGCGGTCCTCCTTATAAGGACTGACCAAGGAGACGATCGAGACCGTCCCGGCTTCGGCGAGGATCTTCGCCACCTCGCCGACCCGGCGCACGTTCTCGGCCCGGTCCTCGGGGCTGAACCCGAGGCCGGCGTTGAGCCCGTGGCGCAGGTTGTCGCCGTCGAGCATGAAGGCGTGGCGGCCGCCGGAGACCAGGGTGTGCTCGGCGGCCGCGGCGATCGTCGACTTGCCCGAGCCGGAGAGGCCGGTCATCCAGATCGTCGCCCCGCCCGCGCCAAGCGCGTCGGCACGCTCCTCCGCCGCCAGCTTGCTCGGGTGGAAGGTGATGTTCTCGGCGAGCACCGGCTGTTCGGCCGTGGCCGGTTCGGCGGCGCCGATGATCATCCCGGCGGCAACGGTGAGGTCGGTCGCCGGGTCGACGAGGATGAAGCTGCCGGTCGTGCGGTTGAGCCGGTACTCGTCGAAGAACAGCGGCGCGGTGGTGTGGATGCGGACGCGGCCGATGTCGTTGACCTCGAGCGTCTCCGCCTCGAGGTCGCGGTGCAGCGTGTCGACGTTGAGCTCGTAGCGCAACTCCTCCACCTCGGCGGCAACCCAGCGGGTCGTGTGCTTGAGCTGGTAGGGGGCGCCGGTTCGCAGCGTCGAGGTCTCGTCGAACCAGCAGACCATCGCCTCGAGGCTGCGGCTGCCGGTCGGCTGGTTGGAGGGGCGGCAGATCATGTCGCCGCGGGAAATGTCGAGCTCATCCTCGAGCAGCATCGTCACCGCCATCGGCGGGAAGGCCTGGGCGACGGCGCCGTCGGGAGTGTCGATCTGGGCGATCGTCGATGTGCGGCCCGACGGCAGGACCATCACCTCGTCCCCCTGCTTGAAGATGCCGCCGACCACCGAGCCGGCGAAGCCGCGATAGTCGCGGTACTCGGAAGACTGCGGCCGGATCACGTACTGGACCGGGAAGCGGTTGTCGACCAGGTTGCGGTCGGAGGCGATGTGCACGTCCTCGAGCTGGCCCAGCAGGGGCTGGCCGTCGAACCAGGGCATGTTGGTCGAGCGCTCGACGACGTTGTCGCCCTCCAAGGCCGAGATCGGCACGAAGTCGAGGTCGGTGATCTCGAGCTTGGCGGCGAAGCCGGTGAACTCCTCGCGGATCTCGTCGTAGATCGCCTCGTCGTAGTCGACCAGGTCCATTTTGTTGACGCAGAGGACCAGATGCGGCACCCGCAGCAGCGAGGAGAGCAGCGCGTGGCGGCGGGTCTGTTCGAGCACGCCTTTGCGGGCGTCGACGAGCAGCAGCGCCAGGTTCGCGTTCGAGGCGCCGGTGACCATGTTGCGCGTGTACTGGATGTGGCCGGGGGTGTCGGCGATCACGAACTTGCGCTTCGGCGTCGCGAAGTAGCGGTGGGCGACGTCGATCGTGATCCCCTGCTCGCGCTCGGCCCGCAGGCCGT
>DASYLY010000104.1:0-38369 GCA_036009365.1 Solirubrobacterales bacterium | reverse complement strand
GGTGGTACGGCGAACCCGACGGGTTGGCGATCAGGCCGGCGCCCAGTGCCGCCTCGGCCTCGGCCGGCGGGCCCGGCGCCCAGACGTCCTCACAGACCGTCAGGCCGACCAGGGCGCTACCGACCTCGATCGTCTGCGGCTCGGCGCCGGGGACGAAGTAGCGCTGCTCGTCGAAGACGGCGTAGTTCGGAAGCCGGTTCTTGCGGTAGACGCCCCGCACGGCCCCGTCCGCCAGTACCGCCAGCGAGTTGTGGGCGTGGCGGGAGTCGCCGCCCCCGCTCGCCGGCTCGGCGAAGCCGACCAGGACGACGCCGGTGTCGACGCCGCGGGCGATCTCCTCGATGGCGCGGCGGTTGGCCTCGACGAAGTGTCGCTTCAGGTAGAGGTCCTCGGCCGGGTAGCCGGGCAGGCAGAGCTCCGGAAAGATCGTCAGCTCGGCACCGTCGGCAGCGGCGTGGCCGATCCACTCGGCGATCTTGGCGGCGTTGCCGTCGATGTCGCCCACGGTGGGATTGATCTGGGCGAGGGCTATGCGCATGGGGTCGCTCCTTCGAGCACGGCCGAAGTATCGCCGCCGAGGCCGTCGGCGCGGGCCGAGCCGGTCGATAGGGTGGCGCCGATGCGCACCAGCGGCCGCCACCTGATCGCCGCCACGGCGGCGGCGCTGTCGTTCGCGGTCATGGTGCCAGGCATTGCCACGGCATCGCCGGCGCTGGCGCCGGGTGTGCCCAGCGTCACCTCCTCCCAGCACCCGTTCATCGCCCCTCAGGTCCGCCCCAGCGAATCGCGCTCGCGGCCGACCGACGACCCGGACCCCAACCGCAACGCCTACGCCGTTCCCGAGGCGCCACGCTCCCCGCTTTGCGGCGAGCAGTTCTGCGTCCACTGGGTCGCCGAGGGTCTTGACGCGCCGAGCCTGGTCGACGGCGATGACGACGGCGTCCCCGACTTCGTCGCGACAGTAAGCCAGATCGCCGACCACGTGCACACGGTCGAGAACGGCGAGCTCGGCTGGCGCGAGCCCAAGAGCGACGGCAAGCGCGGCGGCGCACGGGGCAAGACCGACATCTACCTCTCCCAGCTCGGCGGCTCGCTGTTCGGCTACGCCGCGCCTGATCGCGGCCAGGGAGAGAAAGGGCGGATCCCGCGTCGCCTCTACGGCTACCTGGTGATCGACAACGACTACAGCCCCTTCGAGTTCCCCGGCACGACGCCTGTGCACGACCTGCAGGTGACCCTGGCGCACGAGTACAACCACATCCTCCAGTTCGGCTACGACGCCTTCCAGGACCCCTGGTTCGCGGAGTCGACCGCGACCTGGATGGAGGATCAGGTCTACGACGGCATCGACGATTACCTGCGCTACGTGCGCCGCTGGGGAAAGCTCTACGAGACGCCGCTGACGGCCAGCTCTCTCAAGGAGTACGGCTCCGCCGTCTGGAACCACTGGCTGACCGGGCGCTATGGAAATGCCGTCGTCCGCAGGGCCTGGGCCGGGGCGATCCACGTCCGCCCAGGTGGTTTTTCGATTGGCTCCTACGACGTCGCGATCCGCCGCGAAGGCGGCACCGACCTCAGCTACGACTTCGCCCGCTTCGCTGCCGAGCTGCCCGAGTGGCGCACGGGGGAGGGGTTTGGCGAGGGCCGGCGCTATCCCAATCTGCCGCGCCAGGGGAAGCTGCCGCTCGACGGGGCGCCCCTTGTCCGCCTGCTCAACCACACCACCTTCCAGCTGCTGCGGGTGCGTCCTCAAAGCGGCCGCGCCATCGTCGTCCACGCCGTGGCGCCGCGTGGCATCGACGCCGCGGTGGCACTGGTCGGGCGGATCGGCAGCGAGCGCCACGGCGAGGTGGTCCGCGCCCTGCTCTTCAAGCGCCACGGCGGCAGGATGACCGTCCGCCTCGCCGACCCCGGCCGTTTCAGTCGCATCACCGCGGTTGTCGTCAACGCCGACGCCGCTGCTGCCGGCTTCAGCGCCCGCCGCCTCGACTGGCTCTACCTGACCGACCAGGTGCCCTTCGAGATCAGTGGCAGGCTGATCCGCTAGCCGTGGCGCCGCCGACTAGGACTGCGGCTCGGGCGCCAGAGAGCCGTTGCCGTTGGTCGCGGCCTTCACCTTGGCCCGCGGGCGAGATTCCTTCTTGGCTTTCTTGCCCGGCGCCGTGGCGGCGGTCTCGGCGAGCGTCGCCTCGAGGTCGAGCGCGAAGCTCTCCAGGTCAGCCATCGCGTCGTAGTCGCCGACCAGACCGAAGTTGACCTGGCCGTTGTAAGACATGATCCCGATGCAAAGCGCTTGGCGGCGGGCCAGCGGCACCATCGGAAAGATCGACTCCATCTTGCGGCCGAGCACGTAGAGCGGGAACTGCGGCCCTGGCACATTGGTGACGACGAGGTTGAAGAAGCGCTGCGCCGGTTGCAGGCGTGCCGCCTGCGAGGTGATCGTGGTCGGGGCGAAGTCGGTGACGCGGGTGAGGATCTCGGCCCCGACCGCCTGTCCCGAGGCCTTCAGGTCGCCCATCGCCTCGGTGACGATCTGCAGCCGCTCGACCGGGTCCTCGCACCAGATCGGCAGCGGCGCCATCATCGCCGCGATGCGGTTGCCGAGAGCGCCGTGCTCTTCCTCGGCGCGGACGCTTACCGGGACCATCGCCCGCAGTTCAACGCCGTCGGTCTCGTGGCCGCGGGCCCGCAGGTATTTGCCGATCGCGCCGGCGACGATCGAGAGGATGACGTCGTTGACCGTGCCACCGTGGGCGTCCTTGACTCGCTTCAGATCGGCAAGGTCGCCCTGCGTCATCGCGAAGCGGCGGTGGGGACCGATCTCGACGTTGAAGACGGAGCTCGGGGCGGACATCCCGGCGCCGATCATCTTCGAGGTGGCACCGAGCCCGCGGGCCACCTGACGCGGACCGCGCAGCGCCGCGCGGACACCGCGGACGATCTCGGTCGGGCTGGTCAGGCGCTCGTGCAGAGCATCGCGCAGCAGCTTCAGGTCGCTCGGTTCGGGGCGGGCCAGCCAGGGCGGGGGAGTGGCGGCGGCGGCGGATGGCTCACGGTCGAGATCGAAGAGGACGGTGGTGATGTCGACCCCGGAGACGCCGTCGACCAGAGCGTGGTGGCTCTTGCCGACGATCGCGAAGCGGCCGCCGTGCAGACCCTCGACCAGCCACAGCTCCCAGAGCGGCTTGCTGCGGTCGAGCTGCTGGGAGAAGACGCGGGCGGCGAGGTTGCGCAACTGCTCGTCGGAGCCTGGTGCGGGCAGCGCGGTCTGCCGCACGTGGTAGCCGAGGTTGAGGTGCGGATCGTCGACCCAAACCGGGCGGCCCTGGTCGAAGGGGACGAAGCGCAGCTTCTGGCGGAAGCGCGGCACCAGGTGCAGGCGCGAGCCGATGTGGTCGCGGAATTCCTCGTAGGAAGGCGCCGGGCCCTCGAAGACGATCGTCGAGGCGACGTGCATGTGGGCGCCGGCCCGCTCCATATGCAGGAAGGAGGTATCGAGTCCGCTCAGTCTGTCCTCTGACATTCGTGAATCTTCGCACACACGCGCCCAGGCACGGCAAGGCGGTTATTTGGCTCTCTAGGGCGGTTTGCAAGGCCGGTTGCCAAACGCCTAACTGTGATGACGATCACTCGGCAGGGCCTCTGGGGCCCCTACGGTCGCTCGCTCACAGATGAATAAACCCCATCTGCCGAGTCCCTGCGCGAGCGCAAGGGGAGCGGGGGACCCAAAGCCGCGAGCAGTCCAGATGCGGCAGGGGCGAATCGGGCGGCGAGCCGCCCGTAGCGCGTTCCGGCACCGAGCCGGCACCCGCGAGCCCGTCAGCTAACCCCGTAGGCAGCTGAGAAAGCGAGTGAATCGATGCGATACCTCCTGCCGGCAACGGCGGCTGCCGCCGTGCTCTCCATTGCCGTCGTCATTCCGGCGACGGCCAAGCAGCACCAGCATCACCAGCCCAAGCGGGCCGATGGCCATATCTCCCTGCACCTCTCCGGCCACGCGGTGGTGAGCGGCGGGAAGCTGGTCGTGCACGGCCGCGTCCTTCCCGGTGGGCGCCACCGCGTCAAGCTCGTCTTCCGCGGTCCCGACGGCGGCGTCGTCACCGCGGCGACGAAGGCCAGTGGTGCTTTCTCGCTTCGCTGGGGCACCGGCCTCGCAGGCAACTACAGGGTGCGCGCCTACGGCGTCCACGACCGCCGCACGACTGGCTCGACCAGCCCCGCCCGGCGACTGACCGCCTTCCGTCCCGCCGGCGCCTCCTACTACGGGCCGGGCCTTTATGGCAACGGTGTCGCCTGCGGTGGCACCCTGATGCCGGACACGCTCGGCGTCGCCCACAAGACGCTGCCCTGCGGGACCAAGGTGAAGCTGCGCTACCACCGCCGCAGCATCACCGTGCCCGTGATCGACCGCGGCCCCTACGTCGCCGGCCGCGACTACGACCTCACCGAGGCGACCCGGGACCGGCTCGGCTTCCCCGGCGTCGGCCTGGTGCTGGCGAACAGGTAGCGCTCAGCTGGCGAGGCCGAGCCGGAGCTGACCATCGCTCGGCTCCGGCTCGGCCTCGACGGGCACGGCGGCATCGAACCCGGCGACCCGAACCCCGAGCAGCCGCACCGGTCGCGGCGGGTCATAGGCGCGCAGTAGGTCGAGGGCGACGGCGCCGACCAGCGCCGGGTCGTTGGTCGGCTGTTCTACGGTGTGGGAGCGGGTGACGTTGGTCCAGTCGTCGAGGCGGACCTTGATCCCGATCGTCCGCCCCTCCAGCTCACGCTTGCGCAGACGCCGGCAGAGCTCGGCCGAGAGCTCGGAGATCTCTCCCTCCATCTGCGCTTTGTCGGCAACGTCGACGTCGAAGGTGATCTCGGCGGATTGCGACTTCGTCTCGCGCACGGTGGTGATCGGCGTCTCGTCTTCGAGCCGGCCGCGGGCGTGCAGCCAGCGTCCCTGGCGCGGCCCGAAGGCGGCCTCGAGCACACTCTGCTCGCGCCCGGCCAGCTCGGCCAGGGTGCGAATCCCCAGCCGCTCCAGCTTCTCGACCGATTTCGGGCCGATGCCGGGTATGAGGCCGGGCGATTCCCCGGCGAAGCGCTCCAGTGCCTGCCCGCGCGAGAGCACCACCAGGCCGGCCGGCTTGCCGAGCTCGCTGGTGATCTTCGCCAGCATCCGGCTCTCGGAGATGCCGACTGAGCAGGTCAGCCCGGTCTCGCCGCGGATCTCCGCCGCGATCCGCCGCATCGTCGCCTTCGGCGAGAAGAGGTCGCTGAGGTCGACGTAGGCCTCGTCGAGGCCGACCACCTCGACCGTCTCCGCATTGCGCCGCAGGATCGCCATCACCTGCCGCGAGGCCTCCCGGTAGGCCGTGAAGTCGGGGTGCAGGTAGACCGCGTCTGGCAGCCGCCGCCGCGCCACCGCCGCCGGCATCGCCGAGTGGATCCCGGCCAGCTTCCGCGCCTCATAGCTCGCCGTCGTCACCACCGCCCGCGGCCCCGACCCGCAGACGACGACGGGCTTCCCCTGCAGCTCTGGCCGCCGCCGCAGCTCCACAGACGCGTAGAAGGCGTCCATGTCGAGATGCGCGACCACCCGGGGCCATCCACTGATATCCGCCACTGACTGAAGGTACGCCCGGCCGCGGCGGATGCTGGATCCCTCCCTATCCCTCGGCCGGTTGTGGGCGCAGGCGCCGTGATCGCAGCGCGAAGATCGTCACCTGGACCGCAAGCGCCGCCGCCAGTGCAGCGGAGAACGCCGCTGGGCCACCGAGCGAGTCCAGGCTGGAGGCGAGCACGAAGCAGAAGGCGGCGAAGCCGTAGAAGCCGACCAGGAAATTCCGCAGCAGCACCCTGACCTGAGCGCGGCCACCGTGGGCGTGGGTGAACACCGCCAGCACGCTGGTGATGATCGGGAACGGCGCCAGGAGTCCGCTGAGGCTCGGCCCGAGGGCGCCCGAGGCGGCGCTGATCGCGATCACCAATGCCAGGGCCGCGAGCGCCCGTGCGGGCAGGTCCCACCAGGGCGGGGCGGTGACGACTGCCTGTGCTTCCAGGGGCGCTGGGAGCAGGGTCAGGCCCACCGCGAAGCAGGCCGCGACGAAGACCAATGAGGCTCCCGGCGGCACATCGAGCAGTTGCAGGAACGCGATGCCCAGAGGGAACGCAGCCCAGCCGGCGAACACGCTCGCCATCGGTCCGTTTCGCTCCGATGTCTTCCCGTAGACAACGACGAACAGCGTCAGCGCCGCCAGGCCGAGCAGCGTTCCGGCGGCTGCCTTCGCCCCGAACGAAGGGCCGTGGACGAGCGTGAGCACGAGGAGGATCGGACCGGCGACCACGGGCAGCCCACCGAGGATGCCGGCGACGGCGACTCCCCATCTGCGGCCGGCGAGTGAGACGGCGACAACGCAGGCAGGGGCCAGCAACAGCTTCGCAAGTAAGACCGCCATTGCTTCCGATCGTAGGCCGAGCGAAAGACGGAGGGCCGAGAGAGCTCAGGGTCCGCCTTCGCCCTCCAGCTCTTGCTCGTCGATGCTCTCTGCCGGCAGATTGATGCGTTCGACTTCCTCGAAGAAGATGGACGCTGGGTCGCGGCCGGATTTCTGCTGATAGCGACCCTCCTGGCAGGCGAAGCTCCACCCCTCCCGCCTTAGTGCGTTCGCCGTTCGGTGTCTTATGGCCGCCCGCGATCCTGGTCGCCAGAGTCGATTGACGGCAGCGACAACCGCTACGAAAACACCAAGCACGGCAATGGCGATGTCGCCTCCCTCGCCGGGCAATGCTGCGATGACCGAGGAAGTCACGCCAGCCGCGATGACCAGCACCGTGAGCAAGGTGAATGCGAACGAGTAACGGAACGACCAGACGACGGAGTGCCGAAAGGGCCGCAGATACCGATGACGGACGAATTCTTCGAAGGCATCGCTGTCGGACTGGCCCGCTGTTGCCAGGACCAGATAGGCCAGATCCTCGGGCTCTGTGCCGAAATCCCCCTTGGCGCCCAGCTTCTGATTAGGCTCTCTTATTAAATTGATTATTTAATCTAATCATCTCAGCCACACCACCGCCTTAGACTCCGGGCGTGGCTTCCCCGGAGGCAAAGAACCTCGAGGCGATCTCGCAGGCGATCGACCAGCACAACTCGAACTGCCCGTTTCCGGCGGCCGAGGTGCGGATGAACCCGTTCGAGGTCGAGCGCCTGGGCTGGGAGCACATCCGCGGCCTACCGGTCGTGCCCGACGGCGAGATCGGCACCGGCCGCTTCCGCATCGTCTGCTCCCGCGACCTCGAGGGCGACGGTCTGGAGATCACCGAGGCCGTCGGCCAAGAACTCCAAACTGTCGCCCCCACACAGATCTGATCGTCGAGTGGTGGTTTACGGGGTCCATAGGCCCCTTAACCGACCACTCGCTCAGACTTCGTTCCAGAAGTCCACGCCTAGATTTTCGAGCCAGTTCTGGGCTTCGATGTTGAGCTGGAAGAGCTCGCCGGTCCAGATCAGGACGCCCATCGCGATGAGGATGACGCCGCCGGCGGCGACGATCGCCTGGTAGTGGCGCTTGACGACGGTGAAGGCGGTGGTCATGCGGGAGAAGGCGAGGGCGGTGAGAATGAAGGGGATCGCCAACCCGGCCGAGTAGACGGCGAGGAGGAAGGCACCGCGGCCGGCAGAGCCGGAGAGGGCGGCGGCGGAGAGGATGGCACCGAGGGTGGGGCCGATGCAGGGGGTCCAGGCGATCGCGAAGGCGGCGCCGGCGACGATCGGCCCGCCTTTGCCGGCGCGCTCGAGCAGGGCGTCGACGTGCCACTCGCGGTTGAGGCGGACGATGAAGAGGGAGGAGACGAAGAGGATCCCCATCGCCACGATCAGGGCTCCCGAGATCTTCGTCAGCAGTTCCTTGTGGTCCTGCAGGGTCGAGCCGAGGCCGGTCGCGGTGAGGCCGAGGAGGATGAAGATCGCCGAGAAGGCGGCGACGAAGAGCAGGCTCGGGCCGAGCACCCGGCGCCAGCCGGCGTCCTCGAGCTCGTTCGCGGAGACCCCGGTCACGGCCGAGAGGTAGCCAGGGACCAGCGGCAGCACACATGGCGAGAGGAAGGAGACGATCCCTGCCGCGAGGGCGGCGAAGATGCCGATGCCCGCGGCCGGATCGGTGCTCAGGGCGGCAGCGATCACGACCTCCTAAGGGTACCGGCGGCTTGATCGAGTCCGAGGCGCAAGGGAGACTGCCGCTCATGGAGCTGAACGCGCTGGTCCTCAACTGCACCCTGAAGAAGTCGCCCGAGCCCTCCAACACGCAGGGCCTGATCGATATCGTCACCGGCCACTTGGACGAGCTCGGCGTCGGCCACGAGACGCTGCGCCCGGTCGACTTCGAGATCCCATTCGGCGTCGTCTCCGACATGGGGGAGGGGGACGAGTGGCCGCGGATCCTCGAGAAGGTTCTCGCCGCCGACATCCTCGTCATCGGCATGTCGATCTGGTTCGGCGTCCGCAACAGCGTCTCCCAGATGGTGATCGAGCGCCTCGACGGCACCTACAACACGACCAACGAGGTCGGCCAGTACCCGCTCTACAACAAGGTCGCCGGCGTCGTTGTCACCGGCAATGAGGACGGCGCCCACGCATGCGCCGAGACCACGCTCTTCAACCTCACCCACCTCGGCTGCGCGATACCGCCGAACGCCGACACTTACTGGGTCGGCGATGCCGGGCCCGGGCCGTCCTTCATCGAGGCCGGCGGCAAGGACCATCCCTACACGCAGAAGACTGCCAAGTGGATGGCCCACAACGTCGTCCACCTCGCCCGCATCCTCAAAGCGAATCCGATCCCGCCGGAGGGCAACACCGTTCCCGGCTGGCAGCCGGAAGACTGCAGCGGCCACGACGACCGGATGCCCGGCGGCCACGTCGGCTGAACGGCGACAACGGCAGCCGCTCTTCAACGCGGCTGGGGCGGCGCGGCGACTGCAGGCTTCGCCGCTGTTCGCGATCGGTCCCAGTGCGCCCGGCCCGGCGCTGCGCCGCGGCGCCCTGGTCGCGGTCCCGGTCGGCCTGGCGCTGGCGATCGAGTTCGGCTTCGATTCGCCGACCAAGGGCGCGATCGCGACCGGCGCCCTGCTTGCCGGCTTCCCGGCGCTGGATGCTCCGGCGGGGCCGCGTTCGGCCTGGCAGGCGGTGGCGGCGCCCTTTATCGGCATAGCGGCGACGATCGGCATCCTCAGCAGCCAGACGGCGCCGACGGCGATCCTGGCGATGGGCCTGCTCGGCGCCGCCGCCGGCTACTGCTTCGCGGTCTCCCTACGACTGGCGATCTTCGGCCTCTCGGTGGCGCTGGCGTTGCTGGTCGCCCAGGGCCTCTTCCTGCCCGCCGGCGATGCCTGGGCGGCTCTGCTCTTCGGCACCCTCGGCGGTCTCATGCAGGCGGCCTGGTCGCTGCTCGTCTGGTTCTTCGACGACCGTGCCGCCGACGACGAGGCGAGCGGCTGGAATGCCAGGGCCGCCGGGGCGGCGCTGGCGGCAAACCTAAGCCTGAGCTCGCCCAGCGCCCGCCACGCGATCCGCTTCGGCACCGCGCTGGCCGCCGGGGTCGCCCTCTACCGGCTGCTGGACATGGAAGACCACGGTTTCTGGATCCCGCTGACGATCCTCTTCGTGATGCGCCCCGAGCGCGGGGAGACCTACCACCGCCTGGTTCTGCGCGCTGTCGGCACCGTGCTGGGACTGGTTCTGGCCACCGTGGCGGCAGAGGCGCTCGGCGGCGAGGAGTTGGTCATCGGCGTTCTCCTCACCGCGGCGGCGGCGCTCACCTTCGGCCTGCTTACTGTCCAGTACGCGCTATTCACTGCGGCAATCACCGTCTACGTGGTGCTGCTCGACGACACCCTTGGCGCCGGCGCCTTCGAAGCCGCCGGGCAGCGGGCGACCGGCACCGCCCTGGGCATCGCCATCGCCGCGATCGCCTTTCTGCTCTGGCCCAATTCCGACGAAGGGGAGGGGAGAGGGCGCCGGCGAGGCCGGCGGAGGCCCAGGCCCGGTAGATTTTGGCCAGCCAGCCAAACCGCCCGCGCGCCGCGGCAGAGACAGGAGCGAAGATTTTGAGCAACCGCACGTTCGTGATCGGGGTCGGGATGACCAAGTTCGAGAAGCCCGGCACCAAGGAGGGCGACTACCCCGACTGGGCGAAAGAGGCGGGGGAAAAGGCGCTGGCCGATGCGGGCATTCCCTACAGCGACGTCGAGCAGGCCTATGCCGGCTACTGCTACGGCGACTCGACCTACGGGCAGCGGGCGCTCTACCAGCTTGGCCTGACCGGAATCCCGGTCGTCAACGTCAACAACAACTGCTCGACCGGATCCTCGGCGCTGTTCCTGGCCCGTCAGGCGGTCAAAGGCGGTCTCGTCGAGTGCGCGATGGCGCTCGGCTTCGAGAAGATGGAGCCGGGAAGTCTCGGGGTCAAGTACACCGACCGCACCAACGCGCTCGACAAGCACGCCACCCGCATGTTCGAGATCCGCGACCCCGAGCAGTCGCCGCCGGCGCCGCAGATGTTCGGCAACGCCGGCCGCGACCACATGCAGAAGTACGGCTCGACCCCGGACCACTACGCCTGGATCGGTTGGAAGAACCACAAGCATTCGGTCAACAATCCCTACGCCCAGTTCCAGGACGAGTACTCGCTGCAGGACATCAAGGACGCGCGGATGATCCACGAGCCGCTGACCAAGCTGCAGTGCTCGCCCACCTCCGACGGCTCCGCCTGTGCGATCGTCGCCTCCGAGCGCTACGTCGACGAGCACGGCCTCTGGGACCGCGCGGTCGAGATCGCCGGCCAGTCGATGGTCACCGACCTCAGCTCGACCTTCGACGAGGGCGCCGACTGCATGACGATCGTCGGTGCCGACATGTCGAAGCTGGCGGCCGACCAGGCGTACGCCGAGGCCGAAGTCGCCGCCGCGGAAGTCGACGTCTGCGAGCTGCACGACTGCTTCAGCGCCAACGAGCTGATCACCTACGAAGCGCTCGGCTTTGCCGCCGAGGGCGAGGCGCACAAGCTGGTCGAGGAAGAAGCGACCACCTTCGGCGGCCAGGTCGTCGTCAACCCCTCGGGCGGGCTGATCTCCAAGGGTCACCCGCTCGGCGCGACCGGCCTGGCGCAGTGCTCCGAACTGACCTGGCAGCTGCGCGGTGACGCCGAGAAGCGGCAGGTCGAGGGCGCCAAGCTGGCGCTGCAGCACAACATCGGCCTCGGCGGAGCCGCCGTGGTGACCGTCTACAAGCCGGCGAGCTAGGTCTCGCCGGAGCGAGGAGAGCACGATGGCGAAGCAGCGGCGTTCACTCAGCGGCAAGGTCGTGGCGATCACCGGCGGTGCCCGCGGGATCGGCAAGGCGACCGCGACGGCGCTGGTCCGCAAGGGCTGCCGCGTCGCGATCGGCGATCTCGACCTGGCGCTGGCCGAGCAGACCGCGGCCGCCCTCGGCGGCGGCACCGTCGCGCTGGCTCTCGACGTCACCGACCGCTCCTCGTTCGCCAACTTCCTGGAGGAGACCGAGCGCCAGCTCGGCCCGATCGACGCGGTGATCAACAACGCCGGGATCATGCCGGTGACGCCGTTCGTCGAGGAGAGCGAGGAGTCGGTCCGGCGCCAGATCGACATCAACCTGATCGGTGTCATCACCGGCACCCAGCTGGCGATCGAGCGCCTGCGTCCCCGGGGCAGCGGCTACGTCATCAACATCGCCTCGCAGGCGGGAAAAGCCGGGGTGCCCGGCATCGCCACCTACTCCGGCACCAAGCACGCCGTGGTCGGCCTCAGTGAGGCCGTAAGGGCAGAGCTGCGCGGTAGCGGCGTCGAGGTCCTCTGCGTGATGCCGACCGTGGTCAACACCGAGCTGACCAGCGGCGTCGGCCAGCGCTGGATCAAACCGATCGAGGCCGAGGACGTCGCCAACGAGATCGTCGAGGCGATGGAAGTGCCGCGCTTCGACGTCTTCGTGCCGCGGGTCAACGGCGTCATGTACAAGCTGCTGAGTCTGCTGCCGCGCTCTGTGCGCGAGGCGCTCGGGCGGCTGATGAAGTTCGACAAGCTGATGTTCGAGGTCGACCACGGCGCCCGCCGCGCCTATGAGGAGCGCGCCGCGGCGAGTGAGCCAGGCCTCGACGAGGCCCCGACCAAGGTCGATGCCTAACCGAATCTACGAGGCGACCTGGGGCCGGGCCTTCGCGGCGCTCTACGACCGCAGCCTGAAGGCAACCGAGCAGGCCGGGCTGCGCCGCATGCGCGTCGAGCTGCTCGGCGGCGCCAGCGGTCGCACGCTGGAGCTGGGGGCGGGCACCGGCGTCAACCTCGATCTCTACCCGGGCGCGGTCGGGGATCTGGTGCTGGCCGAGCCGGATCCGCACATGGCAAAGCGGCTGCGGGCAAGGGCCGCTGAGCTGGGAAGGACGGTGGAGGTGCTGGAAGCGCCGGCCGAACAGCTGCCGCTCGCCGACCACAGCTTCGACACGGTGGTGGGCACGCTGGTCCTCTGCACGGTGCCGGACCCCGAAGCGGCACTGGCCGAGGCTGCCCGAATTCTGCGCCCAGGCGGTCGATTCCTCTTCATCGAGCACGTCCGCGCCGAGGACGCAAGCCTGGCCCGCTGGCAGGACCGGCTCGAAAAGCCCTGGCGCTTTCTCGGCGACGGCTGCCACTGCAACCGCGACACGGTGGCGACGATCGAGGCCTCACCGCTGGCGCTGGAGAGCGTCGAGCGCGGCCGCCTTCCCAAGGCGCCGCCAATCGTCAAGCCGCTGATACGGGGCAGCGCGACGCTCGCGCCTGGTCAATCCTGAGCAGACCTTCGCCATGAGTAAACGGCATACGGCAGGGCCGCGACGAACAGGCCCATCAGCGCGATGCTTGCAATGACCCAGCACAGACCAATGACGTCTAGCGCGCTTGCGTTGCCGGCTTCGCGGTGAGCAGCAAGCGCGATGCCGGCGCCGATCCCGACCAGACCCGACGCACCAACCCCACAGATTGAGCCGAGCCAGTTCAGATGCTCCTCGGGAATTCTGCCCTCGCTGAAGCTGGCGCCGGCAGTGGCAACGCTGTAGGCGATGAAGAGAGCGGCGCCGAGCTGAGCAAGGTCACGAAGAAGCTGTGGTGAAGGATCCCCAGCAGACAGGCCTGCAGTCGCAACGAGAAGACCAGTCGTTACCCCGATCACGGCTCCCAGGCCATCAAGGACACCGAGCCAGAAGGGACCCATTCGTCGCTTGAGTCGTACTCGGGCCTTTCTAATCCAACGCACGATAATGGTGGTTATGTAAACCCGATGAGATTCCGACAGAGGAATTCGACGGGCCCCACTCGGAGAGACCCGTCGAATCGCCTGCAATCTGGATCAGCCGGCCCCTTCGATTGCTTCTTCGAGCCCCTCGGCGGAGCCGGTGGTGCCGAGCAGTTCGATGCCGCCATCCGCGTTGGGTCCTTCGACCGCAAACGACGGCGTGCCTTCAAAGCCGAATTTTTGTGCTTCTTCGAAGCCTTTCGAGACCTGTTTCTTCACAGGTTTGGAATTGCGGTCTTTGTTCCACTGCGCGAGGTCTTTGACGCCAGCCGCTTTCGCGATCGCTTCGAGGAAGGCGTCGTCGGCGTAACCGGCGTTCTCTTCGCCCTGGTTGCTGTAGAAGATCTCCAGGTACTGCCAGCCGCGGTTCTGCATGCCAGCCGCGATGGCAGCCGCACCAGCCGTAGTCGACTGCGGGCCGATAATCGTGAAGTTACGGAAGTCAAGCTTTGCTTCACCATCTTTGATCTGTCCTTCGATCACCTCCGGCAGGATTTCGCTCGCGTACTGCGCGCAAACCGGGCACTGGAGGTCCCCGAACTCGATCAGGACCACTTTCGCTTTCGGATCGCCGAGCACCAAGCCCTCCTGCGGGATACCGCCGAGGAGCTGATCCGCCTTGGCGACGTCCTCGAGATTGACGTCGCCACCGTCGTCGCTGCCACTACCGCTCACGACGATCAGCACGACCACCGCAGCGACGGCGATAAAGACTGCTGCACTGCCCATCTGAAGCAGTTTCTTGCGCCGGTCGCCGGTCTCGACATTGCTTTCCTGCTGCAGCCGCTCTTCGCGACGTTTCTCCCTCTCCCGCTTGTTGCTCATCTCTCCTCCATGTATTGATCTCGCCCCTTGAGGCGGCAGTTTGGCTTCTAGCCCTCCTCGGGCACGACTGGGCTCTCCACCACGCCCGCGTACCCGATCAGGCGGGCTGCGCTGAGGACGAAGAGGATCGTCATCAGGACGGCGCTGCCGACGCACCACTGGCAGATCGCGTTAATGACGTAGAGCTCCAGGTAGGTCAGGTAAACGCTGAAGCCGAAGCCGCCGAGGGCCACTGCGAAGCCGCCGAAGCGGGCAGCGTCGTTGCGGAAAAACGCGCTCGCCAGCAGCAGTACGTAGCCGACGATTCCGAAGAACGCGATGTTGACCCCGGCAATATGCGAGTAGGAGCTTTCGGCGACCGTGGCGCAGCCGCCACCACCGGCGACACAAACCGGCGTCCCGCCGCCCGACTCGACGATCGCGATGTAAGTGGCGACAGCGACCCCTAGGCCCGCCACAAAGGCGATCAAACGGCGCAGCGTCGCTTCAGTCGGAAGTTTCATATTGGTGAAGATAATGCTTGGTTATAAAATGCGGCTATCTCTCTTGAGAGTTTGCCGCCCTGCCAGGCCAGCGGCGACTCCCCCGCCCCCTCACTGACCAGCTTGCCATATGGCAGCCGCTCGGCGTAGGCCGCCGCCGCCTCATAGGGATGACCAGGATCGGCCCTGTCACCGCTGGCGACGACCAGCACCGGAATCCGCAACTGCTCCAGATCGACCATCGAGTCGAAGGGACGGGAGCGCGGCACCTCGCGCAGCGCCTCGACCAGCGCCCCGAGATCGCGGTGCCGCTCCATCCGCTCGCGGGTAAAACGCCGCACCGAGTCTCGCCAGGCCGGGTCGATGCCCTGCTTGCGATCGATGTAGTCGACGAAGCCGTCGATTCCGCCCTCCGCCAGGGCGTCCGCAAGCCCGTCCCAGTAGGCGAGCGACCCGGCACCGATCTCGCCCAGGTAGGTAGGGCCGACAAGGACCAGGCCGGCAACCTGCTGCGGGCTCTGCAGCGCATAGGCAGCAGCGGTGTGCGCGCCCATCGAGTGACCGCCGAGGACGAAGCGACCGTCCCCCACCGCCTTCCCCACCACGGCTTCGAGGTCGGCGATGAGCCGTGGGTATCCATAACCCTCTCCCGCCGGGGCGGGATCGGACTCGCCGTGCCCGCGGGCGTCATAGGTGATGACGGCGTGGCCGGCCCGCTCCAGCGCCCGCGAGCCGTGGACGACGGAGAGCCGGGTCGCAGTAAGACCGTGACAGAGGACGATCGGCGACCCCTCCCCCGCCACCTCGCCGTGGATTGCCGGCGCGTCGCCGGCGACGAAGGGCGCCGGCTCGCGCCCTGCCATCAGCCGAGGGCGGCGACGGCCTGCTCGAGATCGTCGACCGACTGGAAGCTATTGCCCGTTCGCGAGGTGTGGCGGTAGCGGACAACCCCCTCCTCGTCGATGACGAAGATCGAGCGCATCACATAACGACCGCCGGGCACGTCCTCCAGCTCGGTGAACCTGGCTAGCGGACCCAGCCAGGCGGTGGTGCCGTAGAGCTTGCTGACGGCGAGGTCCTCGTCGGCCAGCAATGGCACGTTCAGCTCCTGCTCCTGTACCCAATGCTCGTGTGAGTCGACCGACTGAGGTGAGATGCCCAGCACCTCGGCCTCGAGCTCGTCGAGCCGGTCGCTGTTGTCGCGGTAGGAGCAGAACTGAGCCGTGCAGACGGTGGTGGCGTCTCCCGGATAGAAGGCGAGAACCAGCTTGCGCCCGCGGTAGTCGGCGAGACTGTAGTTCTTGCCACCCGTGCCGGGCAGCGAGAAGTCCGGTGCTGCGTCCCCTACGTCGACCTTGGCCACGGACCCAGCTTAAAGCGCGATCGGGCGGTTAGCCCTTTTCGATCGTGATCGTTTCGATCAGGACCGTCTGTTTGGGTTTTTCGTCGGGTTTGCCGAGCTTGCCGATCCGCTCGACCACGTCGAGACCTTCACTGACCTTGCCGACCAGGGCGTATTCCGGCGGCAGGCCGGCGTCGGCGCCGGTGACGACGTAGAACTGGCTGCCGGAAGTGCCCGGGGGCTCGGCCGAGCTCTTCGCCATGGCCACCACCCCTTTGGTGTAGGCGAGGTTGGCCGGCGGTTTCTCCTCGACCTTGTAGCCGGGGCCGCCGGTGCCGGTGCCTTCCGGATCGCCGCCCTGGATCACGAATTCCGGCACGATCCGGTGGAAGGTGAGGTCGTCGTAGAAGCCTTCTTCGGCCATGTAGGCGAAGGAATTGGCGGTTTTCGGCGCCCGCTCGGTGTCGAGGGCGATCTCGAAGGTGCCGCAGCTCGTCTCCACCACCGCCGTCACTTCTTCGCCCTTCTTCAGCGTTTGCTTCGGCGCTTTCAGGGTCACCTGCTTCGGCTGCGGGGCTTCAACTTGCTCGCAGCCGTCGGCACTGGCAGCGGTCGAAGAGTCGTCGTCGCTGCCGCCGCTGCGGGAGATCAGGATCGCGGCGACGACGCCAACCGCGATCACCGCGAAGACGGCGAGAATAATCCAGCGCCTGTCGGTCTGCCCCTCCATCGGCCGGGAGCCTAGAGCACTCGGCGACCTGAATGCCGTCCTGTCCCTACGATCGAGCCTGAGTGCCCGTACCGCCGCTGACGCCTCTTGCCGCCGCGGTCCTCCACCTGGACCGGCCGCCCGAGCGCGCCCTGGTACTCGATTGCGCCGACGGCGAGCCCGTCCTGCTCCTCGCCCGCGAGTTCCCGACTGCCCGCGTTCGCGGCGTCGACCGTTCCGAGGCACAGGTGCGGGAGGCGATCGCACGGGTCGGCCTCGACCCGGAGGGCCGGGTCGCGTTCAAGCAAGGGGCCGCGCGAGCGCTGCCCTACCCGGACCGGTTCTTCGACCTCGTGGTCGCGGTCGATGCGCGTCCGGCGCCCGGTGAGACGCACCGCGTCCTGCGGCCCGGCGGCCACCTCGTGCTCGTCCACACGCACCCCCAGGGGCGACTTCAGGAGCT
This sequence comes from Solirubrobacterales bacterium, assembly GCA_036009365.1. Lineage (GTDB taxonomy): Bacteria > Actinomycetota > Thermoleophilia > Solirubrobacterales > 70-9 > VAYN01. The sequence continues at coordinate 21,221 of DASYLY010000104.1, read as the reverse complement.
TCTGTCGCGCGGGCTCTGGAGCCGGCTCCGCCGCCGCGGCATTGAGCCGATCACGAGCGCTGCGGCCGGCGACGGCAGCTTCTCTGTCGGACGCCTCGGCGACGAAGAGCATTCGGTCTCACCCATCTAGGCTGCCGGGACCGATGCAGATCGAGGGAATGCCGCTGGCGCTGCTGGTCAATCCGCACTCCGCCCACGGGCGGACGCTGAAGCTGCTGCCCGAAGTCGAGCAGATCCTCGACGCCCAGCGGGTCGAGTTCCGGGTCCAGCGCACCCGCGGTCTCGAGCATGGTGTCGACCATGCCCTGCGGGCGATCGAGGCAGGCGAGGTGCCCGTGGTGATGAGCGGCGACGGTCTAATCGGCGCGGTCGGCGGCGCCATGGCAGGGTCCGAGACGTCGCTGGGGATCCTCCCCGGCGGGCGCGGCAACGACCTTGCCCGGGTTCTCGGCATCCCCAGCGAGCCGGAGGCCGCGGTCGAGGTTCTGCTCGCCGGTCACAGCCGCCGCATCGACGTCGGCGAGGCCAACGGCAAGCGCTTCCTCTGCATCGCCAGCGTCGGCTTCGACTCCGAAGCCAACCGAATCGCCAACGAGGCCAAACTGCTGCGCGGCGGCCTCGTCTACGCCTACGCGGCGCTGCGGGCGCTGCTGAGCTGGAAGCCGGCCCGCTTCACGATCGCCGTCGATGGGCAGCGCCAGCGCTTCACCGGCTACTCGGTCGCGGTCGCCAACAGCAAGGCCTTCGGTGGCGGCATGTTCATCGCACCCGATGCCGAGCTCGACGATGGCGAGTTCGACATCGTCACTATCGGCGAGATCAGCAAGCTTCGTTACGCGGGTAACCTCTCGAAGGTGTTTAAGGGCACCCACGTCGAGGACGACGACGTGAACGTCTTCCGGGCCTCGCACCTCGAGCTGAGTGCCAGCAAGCCCTTCCGGGTCTACGCCGACGGGGAGCACATCACCGACCTTCCCGCCACGCTGCGGGTGCTGCCGCAGGCGCTGAGCGTGCTGGCGCCGGCTCAGGCCGAGGCTTGACGGCGTTCGGCGCCAAGGTCGCGGCGGCGCGGGCCCTTGGCGTCGCCAGCCGCGTCAGCGGCCGCGGCGGCGGTACGACGCTGCCGGGACGAGCCCTGCTGAGACTGGCGCCGGACGCGATCGGCAAGCTCGGGGCCGGTCTGACGCGGGTGACGCTGGTCAGCGCCACCAACGGCAAGACCACGACGGCGGGGATGATCGCCGCCCTAATGGAGGCCGACGGGCGGCGGCCGGTACACAACCGCGCCGGCTCCAATATGACCTGGGGCGTCGCCACCGCGCTGCTCGAGCAGCAGGGCGACGAGGGCCTATTCGAGGTCGACGAGGCCTGGCTGCCGCAGGTTGCGGCCCAGCTGAACCCCTCGTTGGTCGTGCTCGGCAACCTCTTCCGCGACCAACTCGACCGCTACGGAGAGATGGAGGCGCTGGCCGATCGCTGGGCGGAGGTGGTCGAGCGCGGTGCCGGCAGCACCCGTTTCGCACTCAACGCCGACGATCCGCTGATTGCCGACCTCGGCCGCGATACCGAGGAGCGCCCCCGCGACGGGATCCTCTACTTCGGTATCGAGGACCGCAGTCAAGCGCTGCCGGAACTCCAGCATGCCTTCGACGCCAAGCACTGCCGCCGTTGCGGCCATCCGTACGCCTACGAGCGGGCCTTCGTCGGCCACCTCGGCCACTACACGTGTCCCCACTGCGGCGCCCACCGACCCGTCCCCGAAGTGGCGGCGACGGCAATCCAGCTGCATGGCATGGACGGCTCCCTGGTTACGGTGCGCACCCCCGCCGGCGAGATCGAGCTGGAGTTGCCATTGCCTGGCCTCTACAACGTCTACAACGCTCTCGCCGCGGTGGCGGCGGCGATCGAGCTCGGGATCGATCCCGGCCGGATCGGCACCGCGCTGGGCTCGATGCGCGCCGCCTTCGGCCGGGTCGAGACGATCGAGGTCGGCCGCAGGCCAGTCTCGATCCTGCTGATCAAGAACCCGGCTGGCGCCAACGAGGTGCTGCGAACGCTGCGCCTGGAGGCCAGCGGCGAGGGAATCGACCTCTGGATTGCACTCAACGACCGCATCGCCGACGGTCGCGACGTTTCTTGGGTCTGGGACGCCGACTTCGAGCTGCTGAGCGGTGTCGTGCGCCGAGTCGTCTGCACTGGCACCCGAGCCGCGGAGATGGCCCTGCGGCTCAAATACGCAGGCTGGCCCGAAGGGGCGATCACGGTCGAGCCAGAGATCGAGGCCTCGCTCGACGCCGCCGTCGCCGCGGCGACGGGACGGCTCTTCGCTCTGCCCACCTACACGGCGCTGTTGGAGCTGAGGAAGCTGCTCGCCGACCGTGGCCTCGCCAAGGAGTTCTGGCGGTGAGCGCGCGGCTTGCGGAGGAGGTCATCTGGCACGACCTGGAGTGCGGTTCCTATGCCGCCGACCTCTCGCTCTGGGAGGAGCTCGCCGCGGCAGCGGAAGGCGAGGTGCTCGACCTCGGCTGTGGCACCGGTCGCGTGGCCGTGCACCTGGCGCGGCGCGGCCACTCCGTCGTCGGACTTGACGTCGACGGCGAATTGCTGGCGACGCTTGCCCGCCGCGCCAAGGGCCTTACCCTGGAGACGGTCGAAGCCGATGTCCGCGACTTCCGACTCGACCGCGATGTCGCGCTGGCCCTGGCTCCGATGCAGACCTTGCAGCTCCTCGAGGGCCCGGCCGAGCGGGAAGCTTGCCTGCGGCGGGTTGCGGCCCATCTGCGCCCCGGGGGCGGCTTCGCCGCCGCCATCCTCGAGGCTATGCCCGAGCCCGACGGATCCCCTCCCCCACTTCCGGACGTGCGCGAGGTCGACGGCTGGGTCTACTCGAGCCTGGCCGTCGAGGCGGCGGTGGGCCCGGGCGAAATCGTCATCCACCGCCTCAGGGAGGTCGTCTCGCCGAGCGGCGAGCTGCGCAGCGAACCCAACCGAGTGCGGATAGCCACCTTCCCGGCAGGGCAGCTAGAGGCGGAGGCCGCGGCGGCGGGATTGGTGCCGGTCGAACGCCGTGGGATCGGCCCGACCGACATCCACGTCGGCTCGACCGTGGTCGTCCTGCGCAAGGAGGACGAGGCCTGATGGAGCTGCGTGTCCTCAGCCTCTACCCCGAGCAGATGAACATCTATGCGGACCGCGGCAACATCGTCTTCCTGCAGCGCCGCTGCGAGTGGCGCGGGATCGGCTTCGTCCACGCCGGTGCCGGCCCTGGCGAGTCCGTCGATCCCGGCGCCCACGACCTCTTCTACATCGGCGGCGGCCAGGACCGCGACCAGCGCATGGTCGCCGCCGACCTGGTCGCCGGCAAGCGCGAGGCGCTGGCCGCGGCGGTCGACGACGGCGCCGCCCTGCTCGCCGTCTGCGGCGGCTACCAGCTGCTCGGCCACAGCTACCAGCTCGGCGAGGAGAAACTGCCGGGCCTTGGTCTCGCCGACCTGGAGACCGTGCGCGAGCCGGGCGAGCGGCTGATCGGCAACGTCGCGATCGAGACCGACCTCGGCAGCGGGCCGAAGCTGCTGGCGGGCTTCGAGAACCATGGCGGGCGCACCTACCTCGGGTCGGGCGCCACCCCACTCGGCCGGGTCGTCAAAGGGTTCGGCAACAACGGCGGAGACGGCGTCGAGGGGGTCCGCCGCGACAATCTGATCGGCACCTACCTACACGGCCCGCTGCTGCCCAAGAACGCCTGGCTGGCCGATCACCTGATCGCGTTAGCACTGGAGCGCCGCTATGGCACCCGCCCGGAGCTGGAGCCACTCGACGACCGCTTCGAGGCCGCCGCCCATGAGAGCGCCCGGCGTGCCGCCGGTGTCGGCGCCTGACTAGCGGCCGCTGGAACCGAAGCCGCCGCCGCCGCGGGCGGATTCGGTCAGAGCCGCCACCTCGACGGGGGCAGCGATCGCAATCGGGACCAAGACCAGCTGGGCGATGCGGTCGCCGGTGACGACCCTGAAGGTCTCGGCCGGATCGTTGTTCAGCAGCAGCACGCGCAGCTCGCCGCGGTAGCCGCTGTCGATCAAGCCGGGGCTGTTGACGAGGGAGATGCCGTGCTCGCGGGCGAGCCCGGACCGCGGCAGCACCAGCCCGGCGTGCCCGTCGGGAATCTCGACCCCGACTCCGGTACCGATGCTCCAGCGCTCCCCCGGCCCGATGTGGGCCGCCTCGCAGGCGTAGAGATCCAACCCGGCGTCGCTCTCGTGCGCGCGGGTCGGCAGCACGGCAGCGTCATTCAGTCTTGTCACCGGCAGCTCCATCGGCGCAGACCCTAGACGACGGCGAGATCGTCGAAGCGGTGCAGCTCGGCGATCGGCACCTTGGCGTGGACGAGAACGCCGTCCTCGCGCTCGGTTCGCTGCAGGTCCCCGGCCACCTCGTGCAGCTCGTGCAGGCGACCGCCCTCGTTGTAGGGGACGAGCAGCTCGACCTCGGCGAGGGTCTCGGCGAATGTGGTCTCGATTCCCTCGCGCAGCTGCTCCAGCCCCTCGCCGGAAAGCGCCGAGACCAGCACCGCATCGCGGTGCTCGATGCCCACCTCGTGCCGCGCGTCCTCGTCGAGCAGGTCGGCCTTGTTGAGGACAAGCAGCCGCGGCTTCTCGCCGGCGCCGATCTCCTCCAACACCTCGTCGACCGCCCGCATGTCGAGCCGGCGGCGCTCCTCGCTGGCCGAGGCGTCGATGACGTGCAGAACCAGGTCGGCGAGGATCGTCTCCTCGAGGGTCGCCTTGAAGGCCTCGACCAGTTGATGCGGCAGCTTCTCGATGAAGCCGACGGTGTCGGTCAGCAGATAGTCGCGGCCGGAGAGCTCGAAGCTGCGCGTCGTCGGGTCGAGCGTGTGGAAGAGCCTGTCCCCCACCCCGACCTCGGCCCCGGTCAGCGCGTTCAGCAGCGTCGACTTGCCGGCGTTGGTGTAGCCGGCGAGGGCGACGCGGGGAATCGAGGAGCGGTCGCGACGGGCGCGCATGACGCCGCGGTTGCGCTCCGTCTGTCGTAGCCGCTGCCGCAAGGCCGAGATGCGGTCACGGGCGAGCCGGCGGTCGGTCTCAATCTGGCTCTCGCCCGGGCCCCTGGTGCCGATGCCGCCGTCCATCCTGCCGGCACCGAGGCGCTCGAGGTGCGTCCACAGCCCCCGCATGCGGGCCATGTTGTATTCGAGCTGGGCCAGCTCAACCTGCAGCTTGCCCTCGGCCGAGTGGGCGTGGTCGGCGAAGATGTCGAGGATCACCGCGGTGCGATCGATTACCGGTACCCCCAGCGCCGCCTCGAGATTGCGCTCCTGCCTAGGCGCCAGCTCGTCATCGCAGGCAACCAGGTTGGCATCGCAGGCAGCGATCTCCGCTTTCAGCTCGTCGAGGCGGCCGCGGCCGAAGTAGCGGTCGGGATCGGGTTTCGGGCGCTGCTGGGTCGCCACCCCGGCGGTCGCAACGCCGGCCGTGCGCAGCAGCTCCTTCAGCTCCGCCAGCGGCTCGCCATCCTCCTGCCCGTCGACGATGCCGATCGCCAGGGCACGCTGCCGCGCCCGCGGGTTCGTGACGCCGGCGCCGTTGGACGCGTAGCGCGTCTGGGCGGTGCGGCCGTTTCTCGATTGCTTCACTCAAGCCAATTGTAGGTGCCGTCCCAGTCCGGATAGGGTTAGCGGCCGTGAAGGTCTTCTTGACGGGCGGGACGGGGTTCATCGGCGGCGAGGTCGCGCGCCGGCTGCGCGAGCGCGGCGATGACGTCGTCTGCCTGGTCCGCAGCCCCGGCAAAGCCCAGAAGCTGGAAGAGCTGGGCTGCGATCTGATCGCCGGCGATCTCGGCGACGTGAAGGCGATCCGGGCCGGGATGGAAGGCAGCGACGCCGTCATCCACGCGGCGGCCGTCTACGAGGTCGGAATCCCAGCTTCCCAGCGGCAGGCCATGCGCGAGGCCAACGTCGCCGGCACTGAGAACGTGCTCGGCGCTGCACTCGAGGCCAAGATCGCCAAGGCGGTCTACGTTTCCACGGTCGGTATCGGCAGCACCCACGGCAAGACGATCGACGAGTCCTACGAGTATCCAGACGGGCCCTTCACCTCCTGCTACGAGGAAACCAAGTGGCAGGCGCACCAGGTTGCGAAGCGACTGATCGGCGAGGGCCTGCCCTGCACGATCGTCCAGCCCGGCGGCGTCTACGGCCCCGGCGACACCTCCTCAATCGGCCAACTGCTGGACCAATTCCTCTCCGGGAAGATGCCGCTGATCCCCTTCCCCGACCTCGGCATCTGCCTGGCGCACGTCGAGGACACCGCCACCGGCATCGTCCTCGCCCTCGACAAGGGCAAGCCGGGCGAGGCCTACTTCCTCAGTGGTCCAGCGACGACCATCCGCGAGACGATCGGCATCGTCGCCGAGGTGAGCGGCCGTAAGGCGCCGAAGCGGGCGATGCCGACGGCGCTGATGAAGATGATGACCCCGATCGGGCCGCTGGTCGGCAAGATGATGGGTCAGCCGCCCAACCTGCGCGAGCTGATCTCCGCCGCCGACGGCGTCACCTTCTGGGCCGGCAACGAGAAGGCCCGTCGCGAGCTCGGCTACGCGCCGCGCGGCATCGAGGAGGGCTTGCGGGCGACGCTCGAGGCCGAAGGCAAGCTGCCCGCGGCGGCAGCCACCTAACCGAAGTGTCGATCCGAGTCATCGACGTCGAGCACCTCGGCCGGCCCCGCGTAATCGGTTGCTGGGAGGTCGATGGTGCCCTGGTCGACCCGGGCCCGGAGTCGTCGCTGCCGACCGTGCTGGCCGCGATCGGCGATGAGCAGCCGCGGGCGATCGTCCTCACCCACATCCACCTCGACCACGCCGCCGCCACCGGGGCGCTGGTGCGGCGCTGGCCCGGGCTCGAGGTCTACGTCCACGAGCGTGGTGCCCCGCACCTGATCAACCCCTCGAAGCTGCTGGCCAGCGCCGAGCGCCTCTACGGAGAGCGCATGGCGGAGCTGTGGGGGGAGATCGTGCCGGTGCCGGAGGCCAACGTGACCACTCTCAGCGGTGGCGAGACAGTGCTGGGGATGCGAGTCGCCTACACCCCGGGCCACGCCTCCCACCACGTCTGTTATCTGCACGAAGAGAGCGGCACCGCCTTCACCGGCGACGTCGCCGCGGTGCGGATCCCGCCCTCGAACCTGGTCGTCCCCCCCACCCCGCCGCCCGACATCGACGTCGAGACCTGGGAGAAGTCGATCGAGATCGTCGAAGACTGGCGCCCCGAGCGCCTCGCCCTAACCCACTTCGGCGCCGTCGAAGAGCCAGCCGAGCATCTGGCGACCGTCCGCGAGCGCCTCCGCAAAGAGGCGCAGCTCGCTCGCGAGATGTCCGAGGGTGACTACGAGCGCCATCACCGCGAGCGCATCGCCGCCGCGCTTGATCCCCAGACCGCCGCCGAGCTGCTCCAAGCCGTGCCACCGCAGTACCAGTGGCGCGGCCTCGACCGCTACTGGCGCAAGCGGGCCGAGCGCGAAGCCACTCAGTAATACCTACTGCGGGTCTTCCCAGCAACAGCGGAGGGAAGGTAGAGCCGTCATAGAGTCGCCGATCCCCAAGTGGAAAGGGCAGTCGGACCTTTCTTGCGAGCTCGACCGTGCCCACGCAGGTACCGCCTTTCCGGATTGGCGTCAGCCAGGCGACCATCAGGAGCTTGCTCCCCAGCGCGCGGAAGCGGAAGTGCGCCCGGGGGTTCTGGGGAGCGCCACTGGCACATTCACCCCCACCGAGATCGACCCAGAGGACCCGCGAAGCGGGCGTCAGCCGCGGCTGACTGCGCGCGAGGCTCCAGGTGACCACGGTTTTTCCTTGCCCCAGTACCGTCGTCGGCTCGCAGTCGCTGGAGTACCCGGTGAACTTCCAGCTCCCGTGCTCCAGTTCGAGCGTGAGCGACTCGAGCTGCCCGGTGAGCCTTCCGCGCGTGAACTCGGCGCGGGTTTCGGATTCGTAAATCAGGCGCCAGCCATCGGCGGGTAGCGTTCCACCCAGGATCTCGTTTCCCTGATCACGGCGCGAAGACCCCGCTCGGCCGGGCGCGATCCCAACTCGGCGCCCGCCGGCCCGGCAAACGCCACCAACGGATCAACTGCTTCTTCTGGCCCGCCGCAGGTAGTCAGGAAAGGACAGTCGGGCCAGTCCGAGAGGGCAGGATCAGGGCCGAGGGGGCTCGGTTCGGCCCAAGCAGTAGCCGCCGCCGCCAGAACGACCAACGACACCATCCCCAGCAGGCACAAGCACGAATCCCACCCATAGACCGCTCAAACATACTTCGTCGGCGACGTTGCGCTAGGCCAGGTGCTCGCGCATCCGCTCGACCGCCTCTTCGATGCGGTCGTCGGCGGCGGTGAGGGCGATGCGGAAGAAGCCCTCGCCGCTGGGCCCGTACATCGAGCCCGGCGAGACCACCACGGCGGCCTCTTCCAGCACCAGCTCGGCAAAGGAGGTCGAAGTGTGGCCGCTGGGGACCGGGGCCCAGACGTAGATCGTGCCCTTCGGCGGGCTGACCTCGACGCCGATCTCGCGCAGGGTGTCAACGACGAGGTTGCGGCGGCGGGTGTAGGTCTGATTCATCCGCTCGAGCGGTCCCTGGGGGCCGTTGAGGGCCTCGACGCCGGCCATCTGCACCGCCCCGAAGAGGCCGGAGTCGATGTTGGTCTTCAGCTTCCAGAAGGTTTGGATCGCCTCGGGGTTGCCGAGGATCGCCGCGCAGCGCCAGCCGGTCATGTTGTAGCCCTTGGAGAGCGAGAAGACCTCGACACCGACCTCCTTGGCGCCAGGCGTGGCCAGGAAACTCGGCGCCACGTAGCCGTCGTAGGTGGTCTCCGAGTAGGCGTTGTCGTGGACGACGAGGATCTCGTGCTCGCGGGCGAAGGAGACGACCATCTCGAAGAAGCCGTCGGGGACAACGGCCCCGGTCGGGTTGTTCGGGTAGTTGAGGAACATCAGCCCCGCCTTGGCGGCGACCTCGGGTGGGATTGCCGCGAGGTCGGGGACGAAGCCCAGCTCCGGCACCAGCGGCATCACGTGCGGCGTCGCTTCGGCCAGGATCGGGCCACCCGTGTAGACGGGATAGCCGGGGTCGGCGGCAAGGGCGACGTCGCCGGGGTTGAGGAAGGCGAAGCAGAGGTTGTAGATGCACTCCTTGGCGCCGATCGCCGGGATCACCTCGCTGGCCGGGTCGATCTCGACGCCAAAGCGGCGGTCGTAGAACTCGGCCAGGCCCTGGCGGAAGTCGTCGCGACCGCGGTTGCTCGGGTACTGGTGGGTGACGGGGTCGGCAACCGCCTTCTGCATCGCCTTGACGATGTAGTCGTAGGTCGGTTCGTCGGGATCGCCGATGCCGAGGCTGATCACGTCGATGCCGGCGGCGCGCTTGTCGGCGATGCGCTTCTCCAGCTCGGCGAACAGGTACGGGGGCATCGCCTCCAGGCGCTTTGAGGGTTGGGCGATTGCCACGGGCGCGGAACCCTAGATGATCGTCAAGCGTCCAGCTCGCCGAGCGCGTCGAGCAGCTCTGACGAGAGCTCACCGGCGTAAACGGGCTCGGCCCAGCCGGTCAGGCGCACCGCCAAATCGTCGCCGATCTCGACCTCGAGCTCGCCGCCATCAAGCTCGACCAGCAGCGGACTGGGGGCGCCACGTAGGAAAGCGGTGACGGCGGCGCCGCTGGCGCCGGTGCCCGAGGAGAGCGTCTCGCCGACGCCGCGCTCGAAGATCCGCGCCCGCACCCGGTTGCCGTCAACGGAGAAGAAGGAGACGTTGGTGCGGTTCGGGAACAGCTCGTGGTCTTCGACCTGAGGGCCGATTGCAGCAACATCAAGATCCTCCAACCCCTCCGCGACTTCGATCGCGCACTGCGGGTTGCCGATCGAGATGTGTTGGAACTCCCACTCCCGGCCACGGGCCAGCAGGGTTCCCCTGCCGTCCTCACCGCCCCCCGGGAAGTCCTTCGAAGCGGTGGTGGCTCGGCCCATGTCGACCGCGCAGGTGAGCTCGCCGGTGATCGTCGGCACGATCGGCCCGGCGACGGTCTTGATCGCGAAGGTCTCCTGGTCGGTCCAGCCGTGCCGGCGCAGGTAGAGAATCGCCTCGCGGGCACCGTTGCCGGACAGCTCCGCCTCGGAGCCATCGGGGTTGAAGATCCGCAGCTCGGCGACGAACTCAGGGTCCTCACTGCGGGAGAGCAGCAGCACGCCGTCGGCGCCGACACCGAAATGAGGGTCGCAGAGCCACTCGACCCGTTTCGCGTTCAGCTCCCAGGGAAGCCGATCCGCCTCGAGGATCAAGTAATCGTTGCCCAGCGCCTGCCACTTCTCGAACTTCACGGCGGGCAGCCTATTCGCCCAGGGCGACGGCGATCTCCGCGGCCACGTCGGCGTCGTCACGACCGCTGCGATCGATCGGGTGGAGGTTGGGGATCTTCCGCATCCAGGTGAGCTGGCGGCGGGCGTAGTTGCGGGAGCGCTTCTTCATCGCCTTGAGGTCGCCGGCGAGCAGCTCGTCAAAGCCGAGCGCCTTACGGGCGGTCCGCGACGGGCCGAGCGCCTCGGCGCGGCGCACCTCCTCGGCGGCGCCACCCGCGACGATCGCCTCCGTGCGTGCGTCGATCCGCTCGTAGAGCTGCGCCCGCTCCATGTCGAGCCCGAAGATCGTCGTCGGATGGCGGGTCTGGGGCGACCAGAGCTCCGAGTCCTCCGTTTCCGGCGGCGCCTTGACCAGTGAAAGCTCTGCTATCGCCGCCCGCAGATAGAGCCCCGTCCCCCCGACCAGGATCGGCGTCCGCCCGACTGCCAGCGCCGCATCCACCTCCGCATGCGCCAGCGGCATGTAGTTGCCCACCGAGAATCGCTCGGTGACCGGGACGAAGCCGAGCAGCCGGTGCTCGAGACGCGCCCGCTGCTCCTCGCTCGCCGTCCCGGTGAGAACCTCCAAGCCCTCGTAGACCTGCAATGCATCGCAGGAGATCGCCACCGGGCCCTCTCCCCTCCCCCGCAGCAGCTCCGCCAGCTCGACCGCCACGCCGGTCTTGCCGACGCCGGTCGGCCCAAAGATCGCCAGGACCGGCACGTCAGGCGCGGCTGAGAAGTCTCTCGGTGCCGCGGAGGGTCTGCGAGGTGGCGGCCTCTATCTGCACGCGGACCAGCTCGCCGGCCGACGCGGTGCCCTCGAAGTTGACCGCCTTGTTGTGCCTGGTCCGGCCCCGCAGCCTGGTCGGGTCGGTCCGGCTCGTCCCTTCGACCAGGACCTCCATCTCACGTCCGACAAACCGCTGCGCCTGCTCCGTCGCCCGCCGCTGCACCAGCTCGACCAGCCTTCCCATCCGCTCGACCTTGACCGGGTGTGGCAGCTGATCCTCCATCGTCGCCGCCTCGGTTTCGCGACGTGGCGAGAAGACGAAGGTGAAGGCACCGTCGTAGCCGACCTCCTCGACCACCTCCAGCGTCTGCTCGAAGTCGGCCTCGGTCTCGCCGGGGAAGCCGACGATGATGTCGGTGGTGATCGCGCAGTCGGGGACGTGCTCGCGAATCAAGGCCACGCGGTCCATGTAGCGGCCGCGGTCGTAGGTGCGGCGCATCCTCTTCAGCACCGGACTGGAGCCCGACTGCAGCGGCAGGTGGATGTGCTCGCAGAGCGCCGACAGCTCGGCGTGGGCGCGGATCACGTCCTCCTTCATGTCCTTCGGGTGCGGGCTCGTGTAACGGATGCGGTCGATGCCGTCGATCGCGTCGATTCGTCCCAGCAGCTCGGCGAACCCGATCCGCGTCGCCGTTGGCAGATCGCGTCCATAGCTGTTGACGTTCTGGCCCAGCAGCGTCACCTCGCGGACGCCGTCGGCGGCCAGCGCCTCCGCCTCGATCAGCAGCTCGTCCGGGTCACGGCTGACCTCGCGGCCCCGGGTCGAGGGAACGATGCAGTAGGAGCAGGCGCAGTTGCAGCCCTGGGAGATCTGCAGCCAGCCCTGGAACTCGCGCTCGCGCCGGGTCGGCAGGTGCCCGGAGAAGTCCTCGAACTCGAAGTATCCCTGCGCGGTCAGCGAGTCGGAGTTGAGGAACTCGGCCAGCTTGTGGATCTGGCCCGGCCCGAAGGCGACGTCGACGAACGGGAAGCGCTGGAAGACCTCCTCCTTGACCGACTGCGCCCAGCAGCCGCCGACGCCGACGATCCGCGCCGGGTCTTCGGACTTGAGCCGCTTCGCCTCACCGAGATGGGCGACGAACTTGCTGTCGGCCGACTCGCGAATCGAGCAGGTGTTGAAGAGGATCAGATCGGCACTATCGCGCCCCTCCGCCTCCTCGTAGCCAAGCGAGGAGAGCATCCCCCGCATCCGCTCGGAGTCGTGCACGTTCATCTGGCACCCGAAGGTGGTGACGTGAAAGCGCTTCATTCCATCAGCGTACTGACGGCGTGGGAGCCAAGCAGGTCGGTGGACGCAGGGAGCGTGGCGTGCTCCGCACGCGAGCGACCGAGGACGCCGAGATGCGCCGGCTAGCGCACCGTCAGAGTGCCTTCCATGCCGGCTTCGGCATGGCCTGGGACAGTGCAGAGGAAGGTGTAGTCGCCGGGGGCGAGCTCGGCGCTGACCGAGGTCTTGCCTTCGGTGACCAGTTCGGAACCGGCGATCTCTTTGCCGTCTTTCTCGATCGCCACGTCGTGCGCGATCGCCGACGGGTTATCGAGGTCGATCGTCACCTTGCCGGGCTTACCGGTGAGCTCGGTCGTGTCGAAAGCGAGCGCGGTCGGCTCGGCTGCGAGTTGCAGCGTGCCGCCCTCCGCCGGGGCTTCCTCGGCCTCGACGTCTTCCTCCTCGGCTTCGATCTCCTCGTTGGCCTGCTCGAACTCGTGCGCTTTCTCCTCGTCGACGTGCTGGGCGTGGAGGACGGAGTAGGTGGTCGCGCCGCCGACGAGGACGACGAACCAGAGGACGACGAGCGGGAAGGCCTTGCCGGGAAAGCCCTTGACCCACAGGCCGAGGAAGCTGACCCCCACCGCCGAGACGGCGAGGGCGATCCCGAAGACGTAGAAGAGGGTCTCGCTGCTCATGCGGCGGCCATCCTATTGCCTCCGGCCCCTGCTTGATCCGCCGCCGCAACGGCCGTCAGGCCGCCTGCGCCTCTTCTACCGGCGGCGCCTCCGCCGTCTCCACCGGCGACTCCTCGCCGTCGATCCCGAGCACCGCGCGGACCTTGCCTTCGAGCTCGGCTGCCAGCTCCGGGTTGTCGGTGAGGAACTGTTTGGCGTTGTTGCGTCCCTGCCCCAGCCGCGTCTCCCCGTAGGAGAAGAAGGAGCCGGATTTCTGGACGAAGTCGTGCTCCATGCCGAAGTCGAGCAGGCCGCCCTCACGCGAGATGCCGACGCCGTACTCAATGTCAAATTCGGCCTGCCGGAAGGGTGAGGCGACCTTGTTCTTGACGACTTTGACCCGGACCCGGTTGCCGACTGCCTCGGTCCCTTCCTTGAGGGTCTCGATGCGGCGGATGTCGAGCCGCTGGGAGGCGTAGAACTTCAGCGCCCGGCCGCCCGGCTGCGTCTCCGGCGAGCCGAACTGGACGCCGACCTTTTCGCGGATCTGGTTGGTGAAGATGCAGACCGTGTTGGTGCGGTTGAGGTTGCCGGCCAGTTTGCGCATCGCCTGCGACATCAGGCGCGCTTGGAGGCCTACGGTCTGGTCGCCAATCTGCCCATCCAGCTCTGCTTTCGGAGTGAGGGCGGCGACCGAGTCGATCGCGACCACGTCGACGGCGCCGGAGGCGATCAGCCGGTCGGCGATCTGCAGCGCCTGCTCGCCGTAATCGGGCTGGGAGACCAGCAGCTCGTCGGTGTCGACTCCGATCGCCCGCGAGTAGACCGGGTCGATCGCGTGCTCGGTGTCGATGAAGGCGCAGACCCCACCCAGCGCCTGGGCCTGGGCGATGATGTGGTTGACCAGGGTCGTCTTACCCGAGGACTCCGGGCCGAAGATCTCGACGATGCGGCCACGCGGGACGCCACCGATGCCGAGCGCCAGGTCAAGCGCCAGGGAACCGGTCGGGATCGATTCCACCTTGACCGTGCCCTTGTCGCCGAGGCGCATCAGGGAGCCCTCGCCGAACTCCTTTTTGATGCCGCTGACCGCATTCTCCAGCGCGGCGTCCTTGGCCTTGGCCTCCTTCGCGGAGACGTCGTTCAAGCTCACTTTCCTGTCTGCCATCTCATCACCTCACTGCCGCCCTCAGGGCAACTTGACTTGGGCCAAGGGGACATAGCGCGCACCCTGTGGCTGGAGTACGGAACGGTAGAGCGAGAGTCGGCGGCAAAACTGAAGTTCCTTCAGTGCTCCCGGCAGGCTCTCCGGCGGACTCTCGACAGCCGCCGGCCGTCTCGACCCCCGCCCCTCCGGCCGCACCCTGGCGACCGTCACATGCGGCCAGAAAGGCCGCTTCTCATGCTCATACAGACGTTCGGCCGCCAGCAACTCACCAAGCTGGGCCTGGATCAACTCGGTTCCCGGCGATACCACCGGCAGGGCAAAGAGTTGCGGTCTGCCCCGCGAAGGTCGTGGCTCCGGATCAAGCAGCTCGACCAGTGGGGCGGGCGCCACGCACTCCTCCATTGCCATCGCGACCCGCTCGGCGTCTGCTTCCGGCCTCAGACCGAGGAAGGCAAGAGTGATGTGCAGCGACTCGGCGCGAACCGGCCGTAGCGCCGGATCGTCCAGCGCTGCCTCTCCCCACGCCGCGATCCCGCTCCGCACGGTCTCGGGCAGATCCAGCGCCACGAACATGCGGACCCGCGAGCCCATCGATCTCTCCTCAACCATGCCGCCCACGCTACGCGGCCGCGACGCACGAGATACATGCCTTTCGCCAAAAAAGCGTCACAACACCCACCCGACTTCGTGAAATCGCCTACAACGGAGCCTCGGCACCACTCAGCAGGATCCGCAGCAGGTGCATGCCGACCAGCGCCGAGCGTTCGCGGATGTCGTCGCGGCCACCGGGAATGACCGGATCGCGGGCGATGCTGGTTCCGTCGGCGAGGCGGGCGTTGAAGCAGACGTAGCCGACCGGCTTCTCCTCCGTCCCACCCGTCGGCCCAGCGATGCCGGTGATGGCGACGGCGATATCGGCCTCGAAGCGCTTCAGGGCTCCGATCGCCATCGCCTCGGCAACCTCCGGAGACACAGCGCCCTTCTCTTCCAACAACTTGCCATCGACGTCAAGAAGTTCTTCTTTGGCCTCGTAGGTATAGGCGACGATGCCGCCGCGCATGTATTCCGAAGCGCCCGGAAGGTTGGTGATCCGCGCCGCCAGCAGACCGCCGCTACAGGACTCGGCGAGGCCCAGCCGCCGGCCTTTCAGCAACTTCGCCACCTGCGAATCGATCGTCTCGCCGTCGAGGCTGAAGAGGTGGCGCCGGTGGCGCTCCGCGAGGCCGTCGCGCACCGTGCCGGCAAGGCCAGCCGTCTCGTCGCGGTAGCGCACATCAATCTCGATCTCGCCGCGGCGCAGGCAGGTGGTGATCTCGACCGCACCGACGTCCACCCCGTCGGCCTCGATCTCGCGCAGGCTCTTGGCGATCTCGGACTCGGGAACACCGAACATCCGCAGCGTGTAGCCGTGCAGCGGCGTCGCCCGCGCCAGCACCTCCCGCACAGGATCGGTCGCCAAGGCGGCGGACCACATCGGCTGCAGCTCTCGCGGCGGGCCGGGAAGCACGACGACGACCTGCTTGCCGGCGGGAACGACCAAGCCCGGCGCGGTGCCGACCGGGTCCAGCGGCGTCGCCCCCTCCGGCACCATCGCCTGCTTGCGGTTGGCCTCCATCACCGCCTCCTCATCAAAGTTGAAGCGGCGGGCGAAACCGCGCAGGACCTCGGCGATCTTCTCCTCCATGCCCTCGTCGAGGACCAGCTCGCGCCCCGCGAAGCGGGCGACGATCTCGGCGGTCAGGTCGTCGGCGGTCGGCCCGAGGCCGCCGCTGGTGACGGTCAGATCCATGCCCTCGGCGGCCATGAAGCGCAGCGCCGCTTCGAGGTCCTCGGGCCGGTCGGCGACGACGAGGATGTGGGCGACCTCCACCCCCAGCTCGGCCAGCCGTTCGGAGACCCAGGGGCCGTTGGCGTCGGCAATCCTGCCGGTCAGCACCTCGGTCCCCGTGACGATGATGCCCGCGCGAATCACGGGCTGAAGCTACCGGACGGACGGCGCCGAGAGGAGCCGTGGACTCAAAGCTCGGGGTCCGCCTCCGTCACAACGGTCTCCGGCTCAGGGCCGCCGCCCCCGGCAGGGGCCAGCACCCGGTTGAGGTCAGCCTGGGTGATCAGCACCTGACGTGGCTTGGAGCCCTCGTAGCCGGAGATGACGCCGCGGCGCTCGAGCATGTCGATCAGGCGCCCGGCCCGGGTGTAGCCGACTCGAAGGCGGCGCTGGATCATCGACACGGACGCGGTCTCGGTCTGGACCACGAGGCGGATCGCCTCGTCGAGGAGATCGTCGCTGTCGGGATCGAAGTCGCCCTCGCGCCCCTCCTCTGCGGCGTCCTCCGGAGTCTCGAGCAGCTCTGCCTCGAATTCCGGTTCACCCTGCTTGGCCCAGTGGTCGGTGATGCGGGCGATCTCGTCCTCGGTGATGAAGGCACCCTGGACCCGGGCCAGCTTCGAGGTGCCGGCGCCGCGGAAGAGCATGTCGCCCTGACCGAGCAGGGCCTCCGCCCCACCCTGGTCGAGGATCACCCGCGAGTCCGTCTGCGAGGAGACCGCGAAGGCGATCCGCGAGGGAATGTTGACCTTGATCGTGCCGGTGATGATGTCGGTCGAGGGACGCTGGGTGGCCAGCACCAGGTGGATGCCGGTGGCGCGCGACTTCTGGGCGAGGCGGATGATCGAGTCCTCGACTTCGGCCGGGGCGACCATCATCAGGTCCGCGAGCTCGTCGATCACGCAGAGGATGTGAGGCAGCGGCGCCTCGCCGGTCTTGAGCCGGTGCCGGTTGAGCTCGGCGAGGTTGCGGCAGCGGGCCTGGCTCATGATCCCGTAGCGGCTCTCCATCTCGCCGATCAGGTTGGAGAGCACGTTGGCGGCCAGGCGCGGCGAGGTGACCACCGGCGTCAGCAGATGGGGAACGTGCTCGTAGTGGTTGAGCTCGACCTGCTTCGGGTCGACCAGGACCAGGCGCACTTCGTTCGGCGAAGCCTGCATCAGGATCGAGGAGAGGATCGCGTTGACGCAACCGGACTTGCCGGAGCCGGTGGTGCCGGCAACCAGCACGTGAGGCATCTTCGCCAGATCGGTCCAGACGGGCTTGCCGTCGATGCCCTTGCCGAGCCAGGCGACCAGCGGCGAGGTTTTCTCCGGCCGGCCCCCGTAGATGTCGCCGAGCCGGACCATGCGGCGACGGCTGTTCGGGACCTCGACCCCGACCGCCTGCTTGCCGGGGATCGGGGCGAGGATGCGGATGTCGGTCGAGGCCAGCGCGTAGGCGAGGTCGTTGGCGAGCTCGGTAACTTTCTTCACCTTGATCCCCGGCGCCAGGCGCAGTTCGTAACGGGAGACGTGGGGGCCGCTGACGACACCGATGATCTTCGCCTCGACCCCGAAGTGGCCGAGCGTCTCGACCAGCTTGCGCCCGATCACTTCCTGGTCGCGGGGGTCGGGTCCTTTGTCGCTGTTCTTGCTCCGCTCCAGCGCCTTGGCGGACGGCGGCTTGTAGTCGATCTCGTCCGACATCGTCACGCCGCGGACGTTGCCCATCGGCGTCAGCTTCTGCTGCTCGACCTCGGTCGGCGCCTCCTCGGCGACCGCGTCGATCTCGGCGGTACTGCCGGCTTCCTCGAGTTCGCGGTTGAAGTCATCGGCCGACAGCTCCGGCTCGTCCTCGGGCTCCTCGGCCAGGGCCACGGTCGGCTCGAAGTCATCGTCGTCCTCGGGGTAGGAGCTCATCACGTCCGTCGGCTCCGCCTCGGTGTCGATCACCTGGGTGCGCCGCTCGTCGCGGCTCTCGACCCAGTCGGCGTGCGTCCGCGCCACCGTCTGCGCTGCGGTCTGACTGCCGCGGAAAGCACCGCGGATCCCGTGGCCGACCCCCCGCGCCAGCGCCGAGACCGAGGTCCCGGTCAGCAACATCCCGCCACAGGCGATCATCAGCACGGTGAAGATCCGCGCCCCGACGGTCCCGAAGAGGTAGTCGAGCCCGGTTTCCATCCCGTAGCCAACCTTGCCTCCCTCCCAGCCGAAGAAGAGGACGAAGATCAGGTAGACCCCGAAGGCGACCAGGAAGAGTCCGATCAGGTCGAGGTGCCGCTGTTCCAGCCCAGCCGGCAGGTGCAGGCCGCCTTTGCCTTTCGCGGTTTTGCCGGCCTTTTTGCCTTTGGCTTTGGACTTGCGGGCAGGCGCACGCTTCTTACGTTCGAACATGCCCAGACGCTTCGACGTCGACGCCATGACCCCTGCGCCGCGGTCCGATCGCTAAGCGGTGCCCGCGCCCACCCCTAAATTCGCCCTAAAAGCCCGCGGAAACGCCGGATTCCGCCTCTAACATCAGCCAATGACCGCTGACAGCGACCAGCCCGGCGGCCGCGTCCTCGTCGTCGAGGATGACGCCGACATCGCCGACGTCCTGCGCCGCTCGCTTCGCAACGAGGGATATGAGGTGAAAACGTCGGCCGACGGCGTCGAGGCCCTGGATGTGGCGGCCGGTTTCTTCCCCGACCTGGTCGTGCTCGACCTCGGCCTCCCCCGCCTCGACGGAATCGAGGTCTGCCGGCGGCTGCGGATGGAGGGCGACGTGCCGATCCTGATGCTGACCGCCCGCTCCGAGACGGAGGATCGCGTCACCGGCCTCGACAGCGGTGCCGACGATTACCTGGTCAAGCCCTTCGAGCGCCAGGAGCTGCTGGCGCGGATCCGCGCCCTGCTGCGGCGCCGGCCGCCGCGCGGCGCCGCTTCGATCGAGGTCGGCGACCTCGCCCTCAATCCCGACAGCCGCGAGGTCAAGCGCGGCGACCGGGAGATTGAGCTGACCAACCGTGAGTTCGAGCTGCTCGAGTTCCTGATGCGCAACGAGCGGCTGGTCGTCTCGCGAGAGCGACTGCTGGACGAGGTCTGGGGCTATGACCCGATGGCCGCGACCAACACGATCGACGTCTTCATCTCCAACCTGCGCCGCAAGCTCGAGGCGGGCGGCGAGTCGCGGCTCCTCCACACCAAACGCGGCGCCGGCTACGTGTTGAAGGACTAGCCATGGCCGTCACCGGCAAGCGAGCCAGCACCGGCCGACAGCTTCTGCGACCCCGTTCCTGGCCTGTGCGCTGGCGCCTGGCGGCGACCTCGGCCGGGCTGACGCTGGCGATCCTGCTGCTGTTCGGCGGTGCGATCGGCCAGATCGCCACGCAGAGGATTCGCGCCGACTTCACCGGCGAGGTCGAGGGCGCCGTGCAGACCCTGGCGGCCGAGCTGCGGATCGTCGACACGCCGACCGGCTCGCTGCTGATCCGTGGTCCCGGTCTCGACGACTTCGTCCTTCCCAACGACGGCTCGGTCCGCGTTTTCAACTCGCGCGGAGAAATCCTCCGCCAGAGCACCAACTCGGCTGGGCTCGGGCCGCTGCGCGAAGGGGTCAGCGATTACCACGGGATGCGGGTCGCCACCGCCCGGATCTCCGGCGGCGGCGGTGCCCTGACCGGCTACGTGCAGTACGGACGTAGTCTCGCGCACGTCGACTCGACCGTCGAACGCCTCTGGCTCTTCATCGCCGCCGGCGTGCTCGGCGGCACCCTCCTTGCCAGCTTCGCCGGGGTGGCGAT
The DNA here is from genome assembly GCA_036009365.1 of Solirubrobacterales bacterium. Classification (GTDB taxonomy): domain Bacteria; phylum Actinomycetota; class Thermoleophilia; order Solirubrobacterales; family 70-9; genus VAYN01. The sequence goes on along the minus strand of DASYLY010000104.1, from coordinate 1,391 downwards.
CGCGGCCCGGGCAATGCGCCCGATCGCCTCCGTCACCGCGACCGCGCGCCAGATCGCGACAACCAGGGACCCGTCGCTGAAGATGCCCGCGCCGACCGCCGAGGACGAGGTCGGGGAACTGACCCGCACCCTGGAGGAGATGCTGCGCTCGCTCGATGCCGCCCGCTCGGAGCGTGAGGGGGCGATGCAGAAGCAGCGCGAGTTCGTCGCCGACGCCTCGCACGAGCTGCGCACGCCGCTGACCAGCGTCCTCGCCAACCTCGAGCTGCTGCAGGCCTCGCTGCGCAACCCCGAGGAGACCGAGGACCGCGAGATGGTCGACTCGGCCCTGCGCTCCTCGCGGCGGATGAGCCGCCTCGTCGCCGACCTGCTGCTGCTGGCCCGCGCCGATGCCGGCCGCCACGGCGAGCACCGCCGCTGCGACCTGGCCGGGGTGGCCGGCGACGCTGCCGCCGAGGTCGCCCCGGTCCTCCGCAACCACCGGCTCGACCTCGACAACCCCTCCCCCACCTTCGTCGAGGGCAACGCCGACGAACTGCACCGGATGGTCCTCAACCTGCTCGACAACGCCGCCGGCCACACCCCGACCGGCTGCCGTATCGAGCTGCGGCTGCACACTGATGACGGCAACGCAGTCCTCGAGGTCAGCGACGACGGCCCCGGCATCCCCACCGAGCAGCGCTCCCAGATCTTCGACCGCTTCGTCCGCGGCGAAGGCCCCGCCGACGTCGCCGCCGGCCAAGGAACGGGCCTCGGCCTGGCAATCGTCCGCTCCGTAGTCGACTCCCACAACGGCAGTGTCGAAGTCACCGACTCGCCCTCGGGCGGAGCCCTCTTCCGCATTCGCATTCCCCTAGCCAAGTCCGAGAAAGCGATCGCAAATTCTTTAAAAGCGCTTTAGGCCTCGGTCGTAAATTTCATCGCGGACGAGACACACTGGCCCGCCGGGGCTCTCCCCAGACACCGCCCCGGCGGGCTATTTCTTTGGCGAGGTGTGCGGAGGGCGGTCGCAGGGATGGATGCCGACGCCCTCCCCGTGAATTTCGTTCGCCCCCTGCGGGGGCTCCGGATGTTGGAGCGTGGCCTGCGGCCACGCGGAAGACAGATTGCATGTCGCGGCTTCCGCCACATTCACGGGGAGGGCGTCGGCATCCATCCGCCATCTCAGGCAGCTCGCCAAACAGATCGCCTCGCTTTCGGCGAGCTTCCGATCCGAAGGCCACCAGCAGTTCAAGCCGGCACTCCGCACCGTCTCTAATGAAGCTACGTCTGACGCGTCTCTGGCGGCGGCCGACGGGCCTTCCCTGCGTCGTCGAGGTCTTGGTCCTACTGGACGTGTTGGTGGGGAGCCCGGTCGGTCTCTGGGCGAATGTGGCCGACAGGCCGCGATA
>DASYLY010000103.1:0-17199 GCA_036009365.1 Solirubrobacterales bacterium | reverse complement strand
CTGGCTTCTACAACACCGACTACGGCAAAAAGAAGGGCGGCGGCGGCTCCTCCTCGGATGGGGCCGACGAGTCGAAGTCCTCCGATTCCGGCTCCTCGGACTCGGAGAAGAGCGAGTCGAAGTCCGGCGACAAGGCCGCCGCGTCGACTAGCAGCGGCGACTGACGTATTGACCACCCCATAGCGGGGTCAATACGTCACTCGATATTCCGTCAGCCGTTGAGGAAGCGGTTGACGGCCTGGCGCCGCACCGACTCTGGCACTTCGATCGAGCCCCCGGGGCCGTCGAGGTCACAGCTGGTGTTGGCCCCTGCGCAGAGCACGTCGGCGGGGGAGTCGCCGCCGATCGCCGCGGCGAGGATCAGCTGCGGCATCGTCAGGAAGCCCATGTCGCTGACGAACGCCTTCGGTGCGTCCCAGCCGATGATCGGGCCCTTGACGAAGTTGTAGGGGATGCGCAGGGGGTCGGTGAGCCGGTCCTTGATGCCGGCGATCACCGCCTGCTGGGCCTTCTCGCGGGCGATGTCGTCGTAGCCGAGCGCGTAGGCACTCTTGCCGGGACCGGGGCATTCGCTCGGCTTGCGGATCCGCGCGTAGGCCAGCGCCTGCTCGCCGTTCAGGGTGTTCTCGCCCTTGCCGAGGCGCAGGGTCATCCCGCCCTGGCCGCCGCCGGCGCCGCCGGCGATGTCGGCGCAGAGCTTCTGGGGGACGTCGACGGTGATGCCACCGACCGCATCGATCAGCTTCTCGAAGCCGGTGAAGTCGACGATCGCGACGTGGTCGATCTCAATTCCGAGGAAGTCTTCGACCGCTTCGATCTGCAGCGCCGCGCCGCCGAAGGCGAAGGCGCCGTTGATCTTCTGCGGCGTCTGGCCGGGGATTTCGGCGTAGCTGTCGCGCGGGATCGAGAGTTTGCGGAAGGCACCGCCGCCGGCCCGGATCAGCAGCAGGGTGTCGGCGCGAAACTGGCCCTCTGAGCAGCCGTCGTGGGGGCCCTCGCCGCGCGACTGCTGCTCGAAGCACTGCTCAGATGGCGCTGCCCCCGGCTCCTTGGTGTCAGGCGGGCGGGCATCGGTTCCGAGCACCAGGATCGTCTGGGCGCTGGGGAGCAGGAGGGGGTTACCGTGCAGGGCGTCCTTCGCTTCGCCGGAGAGCTTGAAGGCCTGCAGCTGGGCGGAGACGGCGAAGGCGAGGAAGCTGAGCAAGATCCATCCCAAAGCGGCCAGGCCGACCCATTTGAGGACGCGCTTGGTCCGCGTGCGGGGCAGCCCAGGGCGCCGCTTGCGTCTCGGTTCGTCGTCTCCTGGACTCTTTTTAGGCAGGTGGGCGCGATCTCTCAGATTCGAGAGATCGGGCTTCCCTAAGCGGGAAAGGAGGCTCCTGCGGGACCGGTAGACCTTGTAGTCGGGCGGCCCCGACGGACGCTGCTCGCCATCGTCGGGCATAAAAGGGCTAGAAATCATGGCGATGCAAGCGGTCGACTGTCTTCTCCCCCTGGTCCCTCATGAGTGAGAGGGAGACGATCGGCGTCGATTTGGGCGGGACGAAGATGCTCGTCGGCGCCCTCAGGGGCACCGAGGTGCTGTGGGAGAGCCGCGAGGCCTCGACCGGCCAGGGCGAGGACGAGCTGGTCGAGCTGCTGGTCCGCGAGATCGGCGAGGCACGGGAAGCGCGCCCGGACGCCGCCGCGGTTGGCCTCGGCATTCCAGCGACGATCGATCACGCCAGCGGCGTCGCCGTTGCCGCGGTGAATCTGCCGATCGCCGACCTGCCGGTCCGCGACCTGATCGGAGAGCGGGTCGGTCTGCCCGTCTTCGTCGACAACGACGCCAATGTGGCGGCGCTGGCCGAGTGTTATTTCGGCGCTGCGAGGGGAAAGCCGAACGCGGTGATGCTGACCGTCGGCACCGGCATCGGCGGTGGCCTGATCCTCGACGGCGAGATCTACCGTGGCGCCACCGGCGCCGGGGCAGAGCTCGGCCACACGGTGATCCAGGCCGACGGTCCTCCCTGTCAGGGCAACTGCCCCAACCACGGCTGTGTCGAGGCGCTCGCCTCCGGGACGGCGCTGGGACGCGAGGGCCTGGCGGCAGCGGAAAGCGCGCCGGACTCTGTTCTAGGTCGGTTGCTGGCGGCGGGAGAAAAGGTCGACGGCAAGGCCGTAACCGAGGCCGCCCTGGCCGGCGACGAGACCGCGATCAGCGTATTCGACCTGATCGGCGGTCGGCTCGGCGTTGCCTGCACCAGCTTCGCGAACATCTTCCAGCCGGACGCGATCGTCGTCGGCGGCGGCGTCATGGCGGCCGGCGACCTGCTGCTGGACCCGGCCAGGCGCGAGCTGCGCGAACGGGCGCTGACGCCGATGAACGAGACCCCAATCCTGGCGGCGACGCTCGGCAACAACGCCGGCATGATCGGCGCGGCGGCGCTGGCAAGGACCGAACTCGAGCGGAGCGAGGGCTGATGCCGGGGAGACTGATCGTCTGCCCGACCCCGATCGGCAACCTCGAAGACCTGACCCTGCGCGTCCGCGAGGCGCTGGTCAGCGCCGACTGCATCGCCTGCGAGGACACCCGCCGCACCGGCTTGCTGCTGGACAAGCTGGGGATCCGGCCGGCGCCGCGACTGGTCTCCAACCACGAGGGCAACGAAACCGCCCGGGCGACCGAGCTGGCGCAGCGGATCGAGCGGGGCGAAACAGTCGCCCTGGTCTCCGACGCCGGCATGCCGGCGGTCTCCGACCCCGGCTTCAAGCTGATCAATCGCTGCATCGAGCGCAACCTCGACGTCACCGTCCTGCCTGGCCCGTCGGTGGTGCCGGTAGCGCTGGTCGCCTCCGGCCTGCCGACCGATCGCTGGCGCTTCGAGGGCTTCCTGCCAAAGCGAGCGGGGGAGATGGAGCGGGTCCTGCGCTCGACCGAGACCGTGGTCGCCTTCGAGTCGCCGCGCCGGGTCGGCGAGTCGCTGGCGGCGCTGGCCTCGATCGCCCCCGATCGTCCCGCCGCCGTCTGCCGCGAGCTGACGAAGATGCACGAGGAGGTCGCCCGCGGCTCCCTGGGTGAGCTGGCGCGCCGCTACCGCGGCGACGTCAAGGGCGAGATCGTGCTGGTGATCGGCCCCGCCGCCTCCGACGCCCACGACAAAGACATCGGCTTCGCGGTCGACGCCCTGCGCCACCTGGTCCAGTCGGGCGCCCGCCCCCGCGCCGCCGCCAGCGTCGTCTCGGCGCTGACCGGGACCCGCGCCAACGACCTCTACAAAGCGCTGACCGGGCGCGAGGCGCGACGATGAGGCCCGAGGCGCCGTGAGCTACTACGTAACCACCCCGATCTACTACGTCAACGCCGAGCCGCACGTCGGCCACGCCTACTCGACGATGGCCGCCGACGTGCTGGCCCGCCACATGCGCCAGCGTGGTGAGGACGTCTTCTTCCTCACCGGCACCGACGAGCACGGCGAGCCGATCGAGCTGGCGGCCGAGCGCGAGGGGATCACGCCACAGGAGCTAGCCGATCGCAACGCGGCCAAGTTCGAAGCGCTGATGCCGATCATCAACGCCAGCAACGACTTCTTCATCCGCACCTCTGACCCCCGCCACGCCGAGAAGGTCGCCGAGATCATCCAGCGTGTCTACGACAATGGCTGGGTCACCAAGGGCGTCTACGAAGGCTGGTACTGCCCCCGCTGCGCCGACTTCAAAACCGAGCGCGAGCTCGGGCCCGGCAACACCTGTCCGATTCACGAGATCGCCCTGGAGAAGGTCCGCGAGGAGAACTGGTTCTTCCGTCTCTCCGCCTTTCAGGAGCGACTCGAAGCGCTCTACGAGGGGCAGCCGGACTTCGTCGTCCCCGACTTCCGCCGTAACGAGGCGGTGGCGTTCATCAAGCAGGGGCTGGAGGACGTCTCGCTCTCACGGCCAAAGCTGAAGTGGGGGATGCGGCTTCCCTGGGATCAGGAGCAGCGGATGTACGTTTGGTTCGACGCCCTCCTCAACTACGTCACGGCGCTGACCTTCGCCCGCGACGGGGAGGACCTGAGCGAGCGCTTCTGGCCCGCCAGCTTGCACGTGATGGCGAAGGACATCCTCAAGTTCCACGCGGTGATCTGGCCGGCACTGTTGTGGGCGGCCGGCCTCGAGCCGCCACAACGGATGACGATCCACGGTTTCCTGTTGATGGGCGAGAAAAAGATGTCGAAGTCGCTCGGCAACGTGCTCGACCCATTCGCGGTAATCGATCGCTTCGGCGCCGATGCCCTGCGCTTCTACCTCTTCCGCGAGGTCAGCTTCGGCCAGGACGGCTCGATCTCGACCGCCGGCTTCGAGTCTCGTTACGAGACGGAGCTGGCCAACGACTACGGCAACCTGGCGAGCCGGGTGTTGGCAATGGTCGACCGCTACCGCGACGGCACGGTCCCGGTCGCCGCCGTCGACGCGACGTTGGCCGAGGACTTCGAAGGTGTGGTCGAGCGCTTTAGTGAGCTGCTCGACCGAGCCGAGTTGACCCAGGCGCTGGAGGAGGCCTGGAAGCTGGTGCGCCGCCTCAATCGTTTCGTCGAGGAGACGCAGCCGTGGGTGCTGGCCAAGGATGAGGCCGACCCCGAGCGCCTCGACGAGGTCCTCTACAACCTGGTCGAGGGCCTGCGGGTGACCACTCTGCTGCTGGTTCCCTACTTGCCGCAGGCGAGTGACTTGCTGCTCGCCAACCTCGGCGAAGAGGGTCGCGCCCTGGCCGAGCTCGGCTCCCGCCCGGGTGGCCAGAAGGTCGAGCGCATCCCGGCGCTGTTCCCGAAGATCGAGAACTAGGCCAGGGCGTCCGAGCCGAGCTGGTCGGGGCGGGTCAGGCCGCAGAGAGCCATCGTCAGGTCGAGCTCGGCGAGGATCATCTTCAGCACGGTTTCGACCCCCGCCTGGCCCTCCAGGGCGAGGCCCCAGAGATAGGGGCGGCCGAGGCAGACCGCGTCGGCGCCGAGGGCGAGTGCCTTGAAGACATCGGCGCCGCCGCGGATGCCGCTGTCGAAGAGCACAGCCAGCTCGCCGCCCACCGCCTCGGCGATCGGTCCCAGCGCATCGAGTGAGGCCAGCGCGCCGTCAACCTGGCGGCCGCCGTGGTTGGAAACGACGATGCCGTCGAGGCCGCGGCGGGCGGCCTCGCGGGCATCGTCGACGTGCTGGATTCCCTTGACGACGATCGGCAGCGAGGTCATCTCGCGCAGCCGGGATAGGTCCTCCCAGGTCAGCGAGGGGTTGGCCTGGACGCCGAGGAAATGGCCGGTGGCGGCGCCCTGGTCTTCCTCCGGCGTCTTCTCCAGGCCCTCTCGGAAGATCGGATCCTGGAAGTAGTTGGCGACGCCCATGCCGTTCAGGAACGGCAGCCAGGCCTGCTGTAGGTCACGAGCCTTCCAGCCGGGGACGAAGGTGTCGACGGTGACGACGATCGCGCCGTAGCCCGCCCGCTCGGCGCGGCCGACGAAGCTCTCGGCCAGGCGCTCGTCGTTGGGCCAGTAGAGCTGGAACCAGTGCGGCCCCTCGCCGCACGCCTCGGCGATCTCCTCGAGCGTGAAGTGGGAAGCGGTGCTGGCGATCATCGGCGTCCCGATTACCGCCGCGGCCCGCGCGGTTGCCAGCTCGCCATCCTCGTGGACGACCTTCTGGACGCCGATCGGGGCGAGCATCAGCGGCGCCGGCATCGCCGTGCCGAGCACGGTGGTGGAGAGATCGCGATCGGCGACGTCGCGAAGCATCCGCGGCACTATCCGCCGCCGCGCGAAGGCGTCGCGATTAGCCCTCATCGTCTCCTCGCTGCCGGCCCCGGCGCAGATGTAGCCGGCCGCTTTGGGGTCCATCGTGGCGATCGCGCGCTCCTCCAACTCGGCGACCGCCACCGGGATCGATGGCGTCTCGCCACCCAGCCCCTGCAGGTAGATCTCACGGTAGTAGTCGGCCAAGTCAGTCAAGGGGACAGAGCCTATTCCGAGGCGCGTTCCAGGAGCCAGGAATTACATAAACATGCCGGTTCGTAGATCAAATGTCTATTAAAGATCATTTCTCATTTAGTCAGAGATCTTTCGGCCGACAAGGCCACATGAACAATCGCGCACTATCTCATGCCACTCTCAAATCTCTGACCATCCCGATCGCCCTGCTGACCGCGGCGGTGATGCTGCTAATCGGTCTCTGCGGCTCGGCATCCGCCGCCAGGTCGATAGGCAAGGGCGGTTCGATCCAGGCCTGCTACAAGGTCAAGGGCAAGCAGAAGGGCGCCATGCGGGTGGTTCCCACCGGTAAGAAGTGCAAGAAAAGCGAGCGCAAGCTTGCTTGGCGCATCGCTGGCATTCCCGGCCAGACCGGCTCCGCCGGCAGCGGGGGCGCCGGCGGAGGCTCCGGCAGCGCCACGGGCCAGAACGGCACCGACGGCGGCAGTGGAGCCAACGGCACCAACGGCAGCAACGGAAACACCGCCACGCTGGAAAGCAAAATCGCCGGCTTGAACCTGAAAATCGACGGCCTCGAAAAAGTCCTCGACGGCCTCAACAACGGTGAGTTGACCGGCGTCGTCGACACCGTCGACGGTCTCACCAACGGCCAGCTGAAAGGCGTCGTCGACACTCTGGACGGCGTCACCAACGGCCAGCTGAAAGGCGCGCTGGATTCTGTTGACGGCCTGAGCGCGCTCGAGTTGGGCAAAGCGGTCGACTCGCTGCCGGTGCTGGAATCGATCTGCGATCAGACCTCGGGCCTGACCGGTGGGCTGGACGCGGTCAACGAGGGAATCAAAGGCCTGTCCATACTCGGCCTTCCCAGCCTCTCGCTGGGCAACCTCGGCATCCTGCCGAACAACCTGCTGGACGAATACAACTGCCCAGCTCTGTAGCAACGAGGACACCTCCTATCGACGACCCGCGTGCCGACGGCGCGCGGGTCGTCGTCGTTCGGGGTCCCGAGGCGTGTTCATAGACTCCGGCTCGTGATCGACTCCCACACGCACCTCTTCCTCTGCGAGCGACCTGAGGACGAGGTCGTCGCCGCCGCTCGTGAGGCAGGTGTGCGGCGGATGCTCACGGTGGGCATGGACGAGCGGACCAACCCGGTGACGATCGCCGCGGCGGAGCGGCACGAGGAGGTTTTCGCGAGCGTCGGCCGGCACCCGAACGAGGCGAGCGGCTTCGACGAGGTGGCGGCAGCGGAGATCGCCCAGTTCGCGGCTCACGAGAAGGTGCGGGCGGTCGGCGAGACCGGGCTCGACTACTACCGCGACTCGGCCGCGCCGGCCGACCAGCGCCGCGCCTTCGCCGCCCAGATCGAGATCGCCGTCGACCTCGGCCTGCCGATCGTGATCCACGCCCGCGACCCCGAGGGCGAGACGGTCGCGACCGATGAGATCTTTGCGACGCTCGATGCCAAGGCAGCGGGAGCCGAGGTGATCCTGCACTGCTTTCTCGCCCCTTGGAAGGTCGACGAGGCGATCGAGCGGGGCTGGCGCTGCTCCTTCTCCGGCATCGTCACCTTCCCCAAGTCCGACGCCCTTCGCGAGGCGGCAGCGAAGCTGCCCGACCATCTCCTCTTGGTCGAGACGGACGCCCCCTATCTGGCGCCCCAGCCGATGCGGGGGAAGCGGAACGAGCCCGCCTTCGTGGTCGCCACCGCCCGCGTCGTCGCCGAGGCGCGCGGCGTCTCCTACGAGCAACTGGAGCGGATCGTGGAGGCCAACGCCCGCGATCTCTTCGACTGGTAGCCCGCTTGGTACGGCTTGGCCAGAATTTCCTCGCCGATCCCAATCTGCTCGACGCGATCGTCCGTGACGCCGGCCTGGCGCCAGCCGACGTCGTGCTCGAGGTCGGGGCGGGGGAGGGGGTATTGAGTGAGCGCCTGGCCGCCGCCGCCGCGCACTTGCACTCGATCGAGATCGACAACCGCCTCGAGCCGGCGCTCGCGCCGATCGCCGCCCTGCCCAACGTCAGCCTCCACTGGGGCGATGCGATGAAGGTCGACCTGGGTGCGCTGAAGCCCGCGCCGACGGCAATGGTTGCCAACCTCCCCTACTCGGTGGCGACGCCGTTGATCCTGCGCACGATCGAGCTGCTGCCGGGGTTGCAGAGCTGGACCGTGATGGTGCAGCGCGAGATCGCCGAGCGCCTGCGAGCCGCTCCCGGCAGTCGCACCTACGGCTCTCCCAGCGTGCAGGTCCAGCTCGCCTGCGAGGTCGAGCTGGCCCGCAAGGTCGACCCTGCCGTCTTCAAGCCGCGCCCCCGGGTCGAGTCGGCGATTCTGCGCCTGCGTCGCACCGGTCCGGCCGCGGACCCGGCGACCCGGACGCTGATCCGCGCCGCCTTCGCCCACCGCCGCAAGGCCCTGGCCCGCTCGCTCGAGCATGCCCGCCCCGGCAGCTTGGCTCCGGCTCGAGCGGCGCTGGCCGAGCTGGGACTGCCCGAAGACGCGCGTGCCGAGGCGCTCGCGCCGGGCCAGTTCGCCGCCCTTTCCGCGAAGCTGCAGTCAGACTCCTGACCGCGACCCGCCACCGCGATGCTCCTCCACGCTCCCGCCAAGCTCAATCTCTGCCTCTACCTGGGGTCGGTTCGCGACGACGGCTTGCACGAACTCTGCTCGCTGTTCGAGCCGCTGGCGCTGGCCGACCTGCTGGAGGTCTCCGAGGCCGAGCGGGACGAGGTGATCTGCCCCGGGGTCGAGGGCGAGAACCTCGTCGCCCGGGCGCTGGCGGTGTTGCGCCAGAGCGGTTGGCAGCGGTCGCCGCTGCGGGTCGAGATCGAGAAGCGGGTCCCAGTCGCTGCCGGGCTCGGCGGCGGCAGCGGCGACGCGGCGGCGATCCTGCGCCTCGCCGCCGGTGAGGTCGAAGGCCTGGAGAAGATCGCCGCCGAGCTGGGAGCCGACGTGCCATCCCAGTTGCAGCCGGTGTTGGCGCTGGTCCGCGGCGCCGGCGAGCTGATCGAGGCGCTGCCCAAGCCGGCGCCGCACGCGGCGCTGCTGCTGCCGGATGGCGGTGGACTGAGCACGGCGGATGTCTTCGCCGAGGCGGACCGCCTTGGCATCGGGCGCGACGCGGCCGAGCTGGAGGAGATCGCCGGCGCGCTGCGCCTCGCCGCGGGAGCGGGCGCCTCGCCGCTCACCTACCCGGAGCTGCTGGTCAATGACCTCGAGGCGGCAGCGCGCTCGCTGCGGCCCGAGATCGGCGACGCGCTCGAGGCGCTGCGCGAGGCCGGTGCGTCACTGGCAATCCTCAGCGGCTCCGGCCCGACTGCGGTCGGGCTCTTCGAGAGCGCCGCCGCGGCCCACGCGGCGGCGGCGAGGATCGATCGCGACGACGCGATCGTCTGCGAGGCGGGTAGGACGCCGTGAGGCTGCCCGGCGAGGAGAAGGGGAAGGGCGGTAGCCGCAAACATCTGCTGCTCCTGGCCGTCGTGGCGGCGGTCGCGTTCGGCTACTACCTGCTCAGCCGGGAGCTCGGCAGCATTGACCTGCAGCAACTGCTCGAAGACGTCTCCAACGCGCTCGGGGCCTGGACCTACCTGCTGGTCGGTGCCTTCGCCTTCGCTGAGACCGGCGCCTTCGTCGGCCTCGTCATCCCCGGCGAGACGGTGATGACGATCGGCGGCGCCGTCGCCGGCCAGGGGGCAATCGACATCTACCTGTTGATCGCGATCGCCTGGTTCTGCGCCTGGGCCGGGGACTCGACCAGCTTCTTCGTCGGCCGCCGCCTCGGCCGCGGCTTCGTGATCACCCACGGGCCGCGGGTCGGGATCAGCCACGAGCGCTTCGAAAAGGTCGAGGACTACTTCTCCCGCCACGGCGGCAAGACGATCTTCCTCGGCCGCTTCATCAGCCTCGTCCGCGCCCTCGCCCCGTTCATCGCCGGCAGCTCCGGCATGCGCTACCGCGACTTCGTCCCCTACAGCATCCTCGGCACCGGGCTCTGGGCTACCGCCCACATCCTGATCGGCTACTTCTTCTCGCGCAGCATCGAGACCGGCGCCGAGTACGCCGGCAAAGGCTTCTTCCTGCTCGCCACCCTGATCGTGGTCGTCGGCGGCTCGGTCTACCTCTTCCGACGCTTCCGGGTCGCGGAGAACCGCCGCGCCGCGGTGCGCTGGATGGATGCCCGCTGGGCTTCCCGCTGGCTGGTTGTGCTCGGCCGCCGCTACCAGCCCCAGCTGCGCTTCCTCTGGGACCGCGTCACCCCCGGCGGCACCTTCGGGTTGGAGTTCACCTCGCTGATGGCGGTGCTCGCCGTCTCCCTCTTCGTCCTCGTTGCCTACGCCGTCCTGATTGGCCGCGAACCGGGCCCGACCCCCGGCGACATCACCGCGATGGAACTGGCGGAACACCTCCGCAGCGGCTGGCTGACCGAGATCACGCGCGTCGTCTCCTACCTCGGCTCCAGTGCCTTCGTCTGGGGGCTGACCATCGTCTGTGCGGTGCTCCTGGCCGCCCGTCGCCGCTGGGCCGAGGTCGGGGTGCTTCTGGCCGGGATGACGCTGACCTCGATCGGCATCCTCGAGATCAAGGACGCGGTCGACAGGCCCCGCCCCGAGGGGGCCCTGGCGGGCTACTCGGGCTCCGCCTTCCCCAGTGCCCACGCCGCCCACTCGGTGCTCTATGTCTGGCTGGCGGTGACGATCGTTCTGCGCCTGCGCCCGGGGATGGCCCGCGGCGCCGCGGTCGTCACCGGTGGCATCGTCCTGACCGTGCTGGTCGGACTCTCGCGTGTCTACCTCGACGTCCACTACCTCAGCGACGTCAGCGGCGGCTGGGCGCTGGGCGCCGTCTGCTTCTCGCTCTGCGCCGCCGTCGCCCTCGTCATCACCCAGTTGCGCCAGAATCCGTTGCGATGACCCTCTTCGCACTGACCAAACTCGGCAACCAGTACCTGCTCTACGGAGTGGCGGGATTTGTCATCCTCGTCGCCTTCGTCAGCCTGATCCTGGTGCCGGCGCTGAGCTCCTATGGCCGGGTCTGGGAGAAGGCCGCTGCCGGCTTCGTTTCCATTTTCGTCCTCGCCGCCCTGATCGTGGTCGGCGTCGTGATCGGGCTGGTCATCGTCCTCTACTGGCCGGAAATCTCCGACTTCCTCCACGGCAGCTAGTTCATCTGTCGATAATGAGCGGATGCCCGCCGCGTCGAAGGAAGATCCGGGGCTTCTCGACGCGCTCTCGGAGGCGGTCGAATCGGGCGCCGGCCTGCCCGTGGTGGCGCGCGCGGCGGCGCGGTTGCTGGACGCCAGCGTTGTCCTGATCGACCGCTCCAGTGCTGTTCTGGCCGTTGCCGGGGCCTCGCCCGATCAGGAGCGGAAGCTGCTTTCGGGCGGTGAGGGCGTCGTCAAGTTCGAGCTGCGGGTCGCTGATAACGCCGTCGGCGAGTTGCGCTACCGGGCCAAGACCGCGCCGGACCCGACGATCGCGCGGATGGTGACGACGCTGCTGGCCCTGGAGTTGGAGCGCTCGCGCTCGCCGGAGTGGGAGAACGAGGAGGTGGCGAGCGCTTTCGTCACGGCCGTGTTGGCCCGCCAAGTCACCGATCGCGGCGACATCGTCGCCCGCGCTGCCGAGATGGGAGCCGATCTCGAGCCCGGGGCGGGGGTGCTGACCCTGCGGGCGGCGCCGCGCGCCGCGCAGACCGGCGAGTGGCGGGAACGGGTTCTGACCCTCGCCCTGCGTGCCCTGCGTTCGCTGGCGCCGGGCTCGCTGGCCGGCGCCGAGCGAGGCGAGGTCGCGGCCGAGATCGCCGTGATCGTCCCCGCCGAGAATGATGAGCGGCTCGAGCGGGCGGCCTCCGGGCTGGGGCGGGAGCTCGACGAGAGCCTCGCCGGCTTTCACCTGACGATCGGCCGCAGCCGCCGCTGCGCCGACCCGGTCGACCTGTACCGGGCCGGCAGCGAGGCTCGCCTTGCGGTCAATGTCGGCGAGGCGGAGGGGCGGCCGCTGCTTGCCTTCGAGGACACCGGCGCCTACCGCCTGCTGCTGCCGGCGATGAGTGAGGACCCGCGTGAGCTGGAACGCTTCTACGCGGAGACGGTCGAGCCCCTGGCCGGCTACGACGAGCAGTACGAGACCGAGCTCGTTGCCACCGTCGAGGCCTATCTCGACAACGACGGCAACGTCGCCGCCACCGCCAAACAGCTCTTCACCCACCGCCACACCGTCCGCTACCGGCTCGAGCGCGTGCGCGAGCTCTGCGGCCACGACGTCTCCGCCACCGAGGGCCGCGAGAAGCTCGGCCTCGGTCTCAAGGCGATGCGCGTGCTCGGTATCGCCTCCCCCCGCGGCCCAGCGATGGAGCCAGGGGCGAAGGGCGGCAAGGTGCGGCGTTCGACGGACGATTAGCGAGTGGCTGCTTCGATTGCCTCTTTGCAATCCGGGAGGGGGACTCGAACCCAACCACTTCGTGGACCAAAACCACGCGTGCTGCCAATTACACCATCCCGGAGAGCCAATTCAGACTAGCGCTGCCGCATGCGGAAATGTTTTGTCTGCAGCATCGGTTACGTTCCGACGATGCCGCGCTATGGAGAGCACGAGGCCCGCGACGCAGTGGCGCGCTCCCGGTCTTACAGCGAGACTTTGCGACGCCTCGGAATGCGACCCGCGGGAGGCAACCATGCGCTTCTCCGGCGGTACGTGGACGAGGTTTGGGGGATTCCCACCGATCATTTCGACTCCGGCGCTTCTGCCAGGCGGCCGCCTGGCAGGGCAGCAACACCGCTAAGCCGAATTTGACCACAGAGTCGTCCTACTCGCGGGCAAAGCTCAAGCAGCGGCTCTTTGAAGAGGGCTACAAGGAGCGTCGCTGCGAGATGTGTGGCCAGGACGAGCAGTGGCGAGGCCGCTGGATGTCTCTGATTCTCGATCACGTCAACGGGGTGCCTGACGACAACCGACTTGAGAATCTGCGGATCGTTTGCCCGAACTGCGCTGCAACGCTCGATACCCACTGTGGACGCAAAATCGGCAACAGCCACCGATTCGGGCATGCAGGCGTTGTGGCAAGAACTTCATGGCGAAATACCGGCGCCACAGCTACTGCTCGCACGCATGTGGATGTCGCTGGGATCGATCCCAGCTACGCGGCAAGCCGAATCGATACGCCCGCAAAGTTGAGCGCCCGCCTTACGAGAAGCTGCTGGCCGAGATCGAGGCGACGAGCTACGTCGCGGTCGGGCGCAAGTACGGGGTCTCTGACAACGCTGTCCGCAAGTGGGTGCGCTTTTACGAGCGCCAGGGCGAGTCGGATCTGGGCGTGGCCGCCTCGGCTTGATCCCGTCCGGATCGGCGCATACGGTTGCGCCATGGAGATCGGAGGAGCGTCGCTCGACCCCGAAGTGCGCACGGCTCTGTCGCGGAGCTGGAAGGCGCTGATGACGGTCGGGGTGCTGGCGATCGTCGTCGGCTGCGTGGCAATCCTGGTGCCCGCGGTTGCCGCGGTCGGGACGGCGATCTTCATCGGCTGGATCCTTCTTTTCGCCGGCGCCTTCCTGGTTGCCGCCGCTTTCTCGGCGCATTCGGTCGGAACCGTGGTCCTGCGTCTGCTGTGGGCGGCGCTGACCGTCATCGTCGGCGTCTGGCTGATCGTCGAACCCCACAACGGCACCCTGACCCTGACCCTGGTCCTCGGCATCTACTTCCTCTTCATGGGCCTGACCCGGACCGCCGTGGCATTTATCAGCCGCGGCCAGCCCAACGCCGGCCTGCTCGGCCTCAGCGGCGTCTGCAGCCTGCTGATCGGCATCCTCATCCTCGCCAAGTTCCCCAGCTCCGCCGACTGGGCGATTGGGCTCCTCGTCGGCATCGACCTGATCTTCGCCGGCTGGACGCTGACTTCAGTAGCTCTGTTCGGCCGGGATCTCGCCAAGCAAGCCTGAAGCTTTCGGCTCTGAGTGGATGACGGCAGTGTGGGTGGGGCCGCACGCCCCTCCCCCGAAGGCTCCAGCGCCAACAACCCGAATCGCCCCCGCAATCTGCTGCGCAACGGCCTTCGGGGGAGGGGCGTGCGGCCCCACTAGCAATACGATCCAAGAGTGAGCCACCCCCTCGTCCTCGTGATGGCGGCAGGCGCCGGCACCCGCATGCGCTCGTCCACGCCAAAGATGCTCCACCCCGTTTGCGGGCGGCCGATGGTCGCCTGGCCGATTCTTGCTGCGCGCGAGGCCGGTGCCGGGCGGGTTGCGGCGATCGTCTCGCCCAACCAGGACATCGTCTCCGGCTTGCCGGACCAGGTCCAGATCGTCACCCAGCCCGTGCCCGACGGCACTGGCGGCGCGATCCGCGCGGCGCTGCCGCTGATCGAAGAGAACGAGACGGTGCTGGTCCTCTCCGGCGATGTTCCTCTGATCGGGACCGAGACGATTGCCGCCCTGCTCGAGGCCCACGCCGCCTCTCCGGCCGCGGCGACGATGCTGACGATCGAGCTCGAGGACGCCGGTTCCTACGGCCGCGTCCTCCGCACTCCCGACGGGAACGTCGAGCGGGTTATCGAGGCGAAAGCGGCCGGCGACGCCAGCCCGGAGCAGATGGCGATCCGTGAGATCAACGCTGGCACTTATGTTTTCGACGCCGCTCCCCTCGCGGCCGCCCTTGCCGGCCTTTCCAACGACAACGCTCAGGGCGAGTACTACCTTCCCGACGTCTTCCCGGCTCTGCGCGAGACCGGCCACACGGTCGCCGCCCATGTCGCCGACGACCTGGCGGTGACGATGGGCGTCAACAACCGCGTCGATCTCGCCGCGGTTGAGGCCGAGGCCCGGCATCGCATCCTCGAGGCACACATGCTGGCCGGCGTCACCGTCGTCGACCCGGGATCGACCTGGATCGATGCCGGCATCGAGATCGCCGCCGACGCTCGGATCGAGCCCTGCAGCAGCCTGGCCGGAGCGACCGCGGTCGCTGCCGGTGCCACGATCGGCCCGCTCAGCAGCCTGGTCGACGCCACGGTCGGCAAGGGCGCCACGGTGCTCCGCTCCCACTTGGTCGAGTGCGAGGTGGGGGAGGGCTGCTCGGTTGGTCCCTTCGCCTACCTGCGTCCCGGCACCATCCTTGAGGCCGGCGCCAAGGCCGGCACCTTTGTCGAGGTCAAGAACTCGCAGATCGGTGAGGGGGCGAAGGTTCCCCACCTGTCCTACGTCGGTGACGCCGACGTAGGCGCCGGCAGCAACCTCGGCGCCGGCACGATCACCGCCAACTACGACGGTTTCCGCAAGCACCGGACTGCGATCGGGCGTGACGTCCGCATCGGCGTTGACACGATGCTGATCGCACCGGTAGAAGTCGGCGACTCCGCCTACACTGGCGCTGGCGCAGTGGTCAAGGACGACGTCCCCGAGGGGGCGCTCGCGGTGAGCGAGAACGAGCAACGCAACATCGACGGATATGCCGCCGCCAAGGCGGCGAAGATGCGAGAGGAAGGGACCCCGTGAGCACGATCGAGGAGCGCCCGCAGGTGGCCAGCGCGATTCAGCACGACTACTCGAAGCGGATGATGGTCTTCGGCGGTCGCAGCTCGATGGACCTCGCCGCCAAGGTCGCCGGCAAGCTCGACATCGACCTCGGCCAAGTGACGCTGAAGACCTTCGCCAACGGTGAGGTCTACTGCCGCTACGAGGAGTCGATCCGCGGCGCCGACGTCTTCATCCTCCAGTCGACCTGCGCCAACGAGCAGAGCGGGATGACTCCGAACGACTCGCTGATGGAGATGCTGACGATGATCGACGCCGCCCAGGGCGCCTCCGCCCACCGGATCATCGCGGTCATGCCCTGGTATGGCTACGCCCGCCAGGACAAGAAGTCGGCGCCCCGCGAGCCGATCACGGCCCGGATCGTCGCCAAGTGCCTCGAGGGCGTCGGCGTCGACCGCGTCCTCACCATGGACCTCCACGCCGGCCAGGTGCAGGGCTTCTTCCACGTTCCGGTCGACCACATGACGGCGATGCCGATGCTGACCCAGTGGTTTGCCGACCAGTACCCGGCCGAGGAGCTGGTGATCGTCTCTCCCGACGCCGGCAGGGTGAAGACGGCCCGCAACTTCGCCCGCCGCATCGGCACCCACTGGGCGGTGATGGAGAAGGAGCGCCCGGCCCAGCAAGTGGCCGAGATCGGCTACGTGGTCGGCGACGTCAAGGGCAAGACCGCGGTCCTCGTCGACGACATGATCGACACCGCCGGCACCCTCTGCGCCGCCGCCCAGACCGTGCTCGACGAGGGCGCTGCGCGAGTCATCTCCTGCGCCACCCACGGCGTCTTCTCCGGTCCTGCCTACGAGCGGCTCGCCTACGAGAACTCGGGGATCGAGCAGATCGTCGTCTCGGACACGCTGCCGTTGCGCCCCGGCGCACCCGAGAACATCACCGTGCTCTCCACCGCCAGCACCTTCGCCGACTCGATCCGCCGCATCTTCACCGACGACTCGGTCTCCGAGATCTTCGCCGGCGAGAACCAGCTCTTCTAGTGCCCGACGGGTTGCGCCTGGTCGGCCACAAGGGGGCCGACTCGATCGTGCCGGGGAACACTCGGGAGAGCTTCCTTGCCGCGGTAGAGGCCGGTGTCGACACGATCGAGTTCGACGTGCTCTGGCTCCAGGATGCCCATCTGCCGTTGGAGCAGCGGGCGCCGCTGGTCGTTGCCCACGACTGGGAGGACGCGGAGCGACGGACGCCGTTGGCGCTGACCGAGGCACTCGACGCTTTCCTCGAGCCGCCCCTGGACCGGATCGAGATCGACCTCGACCTGAAGCTCCCCGGTCGCGAGGAGGAGGTCGTCGCGGCGTTGCGCGAGCGTGACCTGATCGGCCGGGCGATGGTCTCGACGATGGAGCTGTACTCGCTGGGCAGGATCCTCGAGCTGGAGCCGCAGCTGCGCCGCGGCTGGACCTATCCCAAAGTCACCAAGGACTGGACCTCGAAGCGCTGGGCGAAAGCGCCGCTGCTGGCCGCCCTGATGGCGATGCGCTCGCGGCTGCCGGGCCTGGCGGCGCAGCAACTGCCGAAGCTGGGCGTCAGCGCGATGTGGGTCTATCACCCGCTGATCAGCGCTCGTCTGGCCCGCATCTGCAAGCTGGCCGGGGTCGAGCTGATCGCCTGGACGGTCGACGACCTCGGCCGCATGCGCAAGCTCCTTGAGGCCGGGGTCGATGGCATCTGCTCCAACGACCCGCGCCTCTTCGCCGATCTCTGAGCCGAGTGGTGGGGGGGGGGGGGGGGGG
>DASYLY010000102.1:0-9233 GCA_036009365.1 Solirubrobacterales bacterium | reverse complement strand
CAGCCTCTCGACCTTCCACGCCGAGGAGGAGGTCAAAGTCGCCTGGGAGATCCTCAAGGCGCTGCAGCTGCGCGAGCGCGGCCCGGTCCTGATCGCCTGCCCGACCTGCGGCCGCCTGCAGTTCGACATGGACTCGGTCGTGGCGGAAATCGAGCAGCGGCTGGAAGGCTACGCCGAGCCGGTTGAGGTGGCGGTGCTGGGCTGTGCCGTCAACGGCATCGGTGAGGCCAGCCACGCCGACTTCGGCATCGCCGGCGCCAAGAACGAGGGCCTGATCTTCGCCCACGGCAAACCGCTGCGGAAGGTCCCGCAGGAGACTCTCGTCGACACCCTGTTCCTGGAGATCGACAAATCGCTGGACCGCGGCGGCAAGGTCGAGTTCGACGAGGCAGAGTCGCGCGAGGGCGCCGAGTGGGTGGCCAACATCGAGCATGAAAATGCCGATGAACTCACTCCCGAGAAGATCGCCAAGATGGAGAAGGAAGCGGTCGAAAAGGGCGAGTCGGACAAAGTCTTGCTCGACGAGACCGCGTCTCCAACCGCCGGCCGCCGCTTCACTCGCGCCTAGCCCGCCCGATCAGCGGATAGGTTTCACGGGTGACTCGGCTCTCGCAGGCATTTCTTCCCACGCTCAAGGACGCGCCGGCTGATGCGGAGGCTGTCTCCCACAAGCTGATGGTCAGGGCTGGCTTGATCCGCCAGCTGGGGGCAGGGCTTTGGACTTATTTGCCGGCTGGCTGGCGGGTGCAGCGCAAGGTCGAGCAGATCCTCCGTGAGGAGATGGAGGGGATCGGCTGCCAGGAGATGCTGATGCCGGTCCTGCAGCCGGCCGAGAGCTGGGAGAAGACCGGGCGCTACGGGATCGAGGAGCTGTTCAAGCTCGACGACCGCAAGGGCTCGCCGATGGTGCTGGCGATGACGCACGAGGAGGCGGTGACGTACCACGTCGCCCGCGAGGTGCGGTCATACCGGGACCTGCCGCTGATGCTCTTCCACATCCAGACCAAGGAGCGCGACGAGCCACGGCCGCGGGCCGGCGTCCTGCGCACGCGCGAGTTCACGATGAAGGACGCCTACTCCTTCGACCGCGACGAGGAGGGGCTGGCCCGCTCCTACGAGCTGCAGGCGGGCGCCTACGAGCGCATCTTCGACCGCTGCGGGCTGCGCTGGTACAAGGTCGAGTCCGACGTCGGAATGATGGGCGGCTCTGGCGCCGACGAGTACATGGCTCCCTGTCCGGCGGGTGAGAACGAGGTCGCCCTGGCGCCGGGCTACGCCGCCAACGTCGAGGTCGCCTCGGCGGAGGCGCAGCCGGTGGAGCTGCCGGCGCCGTTGCCCGCTCCGGAGCGCGTCGCCACGCCCGGGCTGACCACGGTTGAGGATGTCTCGGGGTCGCTTGGACTGCCTGCCGGTGCCCTGATCAAGGCGATGCCGGTGATCGTCGAGGGTCGCGGCATGACCCTTGTCGTGCTGCGGGGGGACCATCGGCTCAACGAGATCAAGCTGCGCAACGCGCTCGGCGCTGATTTCCGCCCGGCCGGGGCAGAAGAGATCGCGGTGGAGCTGGGCCCGGTCGGCTTCATCGGGCCGGTCGGCGCAAGGATCCCCGTGATCAAGGACACCGCGATCGTCGGCGAGTCGTTCGTCTGTGGTGCCAACGAGGCCGACACCCACCTGCGCGGCGTCCGGCCCGGGCGCGACTTCGAGTTCGAGGAGATGGACGTGCGCACGGTCGAGGCCGGCGACAGGGCCCCGGGCGGTGGCGTCATCGCGATCGAGCCGGCGATCGAGATCGGCAACATCTTCAAGCTCGGCACTCGCTACTCGGAGCCACTTGGCGCCACCTACCTCGACGAGGACGGAGTCGAGAAGCCGATCGTGATGGGCAGCTACGGGATCGGGCCGGCCCGCATCGTCGCCGCCTCGATCGAGCAGCGGGCCGACGAGCGCGGCATCTCCTGGCCACGGGCGCTGGCGCCCTGGCAGGTCCACCTGGTCTCCCTGGCGAAGGCCGGGGAGCCCGAGCGCGAGGCCGCCGACAAGCTCTACGAGGAGCTGCGCGAGGCGCTCGGCCCGGAGGTGCTCTACGACGATCGCGACGGCGGGCCGGGGCAGAAGCTGACCGACGCCGAGCTGATCGGCTGCCCGCTGCGGATCGTCGCCGGGCGGCGTGGTCTCGCCGACGGCGTCGTCGAGGCTGGCGAGCGCGCCTCGGGCGCCGAGCACTCGCTGCCGGTCGCCGAGGCCGCCGCGCAGGCGGTCTCGCTGCTCGACGGGATCGACGACTCAGCCGGGTGAGCGCGATGCCGGGCGGCCGCAGATGACCGACGCCGCCCCTTTTGGCCGCGGTCGCCTGCGCCGCCTCTTCGGTCTCGACCGCACCGGCGTCCAGCCGCGCTCGACCCGCAAGGGCGAGCCACTGCGTCCGTGGACGATCCCGAACCTGGTCGGCTACGCGCGGCTGGCGGCACTGCCGCTCTTCCTCTACCTCGCCTACGAGACCGAGGACGGCACCTCGTTCCTCGCCGCGATGGTCTTCTGGCTGATCGCCGCCGGCGACTACCTCGATGGCTTCCTCGCCCGCGTCACCGGCCAGTACAGCCGCATGGGGGCACTGCTCGACCCGCTCGTCGACCGCCTGACGATCCTCGCCGGCGCCATCGTCTGCTGGAGCTTCGAGCTGCTGCCGCGCTGGCTGCTGTTGCTATTGGCGCTGCGCGAGCTGGCGATGCTCTTTCTCGCCCAATACGGACTGCGTCACGGCGTCGACATCGAAGTCAACTGGCCGGGGCGGATCTCGGTCTTCCCGATCATGGGCGGGATCTGGCTCGCCCTGTTTGCGCCCGGTTGGGTCGCGACAGCCTTGGTGATCTGGGGCCTGGTGATGGCAATCATCGCCACCGTGCTCTACGCGCGGGTTGGGATCAGGGCGGTGCGGGCCTCCCGTTCGGTGCAAGCCGGCAGCCAATCTGGCTGAACCTTCAACCTTCAGTTGAACCTTTAAGGGGTCTCGACCTATAATCGGCGCCCGCGCAAACGGAGGCGCAAGCCTCCTTTCTTAAGGAGCGAGATGGAGGACACCTTTCCGGATCTGGGTTCACTCAGCGATGCAGAGCTGAAAGAGCTGATCGAGAAGCTCACCCAAGAGGAGAACGAGATCTCTTACAAGCGGCGTGTCCTGCACGGGAAGATCGACATCCTCCGCGCCGAGCTGGTCAACCGGCTGCGGCAGAAGCGCGAGGGTGGTGAGGCGATCATTTCCGGCGACGACGTCGAGCAGCTGACCCAGATCCTGGCCGGTAGAGCGCAGGCCGCAAGCGAGGACGAGCCCGCCGCCTGAGCGCCGGGAGGAACGATGGCCGTCCACTGTCCCGAGTGCGGGTTCGTCAACCCCGAGGGCGCTAACTACTGCCAGAAGTGCGGTGCCTACCTCGGCGGCCCCTCGGAGGGCGGCGAGGACCCGACGACGATGACCTACACGGTTGGTGAGACCGGCGACATGCAGCCGGTCGACATCGACGAGGTCGTTGAGGAGGCGGGGGCGGCACTGGTGATCCGCGCCGGCGGAGGCCGCGCCGGTGAGAGCTTCAGCGTCGAGGGGGACCGGGTCAGCATCGGTCGCAGCCCCGACGCCGGCGTCTTCCTCGACGACGTCACCGTCTCTCGCAACCACGCCCTGCTGGTGCGCCGTCGCGACGGCCTCTACATCGACGACCTCGGCTCGCTCAACGGCACCTACGTCAACCGGCGCCGGATCGAGTCGCACCGGCTCGCCGACGGCGACGAGATCCAGGTCGGCAAGTACAAGCTCAGCTACCTGGAGCGCTAACGCCGATGCCAGTCTCCGAGCAGCCCACCCGCCGTACCGACTCCGCCAGCAGGCCCCGCAAGGCGCTGACGATCGGTGCCGTGTGCAAGATCCTCCAGAACGAGTTCGACGACGTCTCGATCTCGAAGATCCGCTATCTCGAGGACCAGAAGCTGCTCAACCCGCGCCGCACCTCGGGCGGCTATCGCCTCTACAGCCAGGCCGATGTCGAGCGCCTGCGGACGATCCTGCGCCTGCAGCGCGACGAGTTCCTGCCGCTGCGGGTGATTCGTCAAGAGCTGGCCGGCGGCGGCAACCTCGACCTCGGCGGCAGCTCCGACAAGCGGCCGGCGGCGGGCGCTGTGCGCAGGGCGATCCTGGTCGACACGACGCGCGCCTTCCTCAGCCTCGAAGAGGTGGTGGAGGAGACCGGTGCCCGCGAGGAGCTGATCTCCGAGCTCGAGAACTACGGCATCGTCCAGCCGGAGAAACGCGACGGCAAAACCGTCTACGACGAGACCGACCGCGAGATTGTGCGGGCGGCCAACGAACTCTCTCGGGTCGGCGTCGGCGCCCGCAACCTGCGCGTCTTCCGCTCCTCCGCCGACCGCGAGGCGAACCTGCTGGAAGCGCTGCTCGGCCCCTCGTTGCGCTCGCGCAACCCCGAGCGCCGCAAGGAGGCGCTGCAGAGCCTGGAAAGCCTGGCGGCGACGGTCAGCCACCTCAAGCACCTTCTCCTGGTCAGGGACCTACGTCGCCTGGCCGGCGACTAGCCCGGCGAGTCGATGCCGCGAGTCTCACGCCAGCGCACGATCGCTGCTCCCGTTGCCGAGGTTTGGAAGCTCGTCTCCGACCCCTACAACCTGCCGCGCTGGTGGCCGCGGGTGGGGCGGGTGGAGAACGTTGAGCAGCGGGGGAGCGGCAGGCGCAGCCGCTGGACGATGGTGCTGGAGACCAGCGAGGGGCGCGGCGTGCGGGCCGACTACCGCTGCACCAGCGCTGCCGAGGGCGAGCGCTACGTCTGGGAGCAGGAGCTGGAGGGATCGCCGTTCGCCAAGCACCTGCGTGCCTCCCGGGTCGAGATCGGTCTGCGCGCGGAAAATGAGGGGACCCGGGTAACCCTCGCCTCGGCGCAGTCCCTGCGTGGGCTCTCGCGGCTGGGCTCTCTGCTGATGCGGCGCGGCCAGGGCGAGACCCTCGAGCGCGCTCTGGACGGGATTGAGGAGGCGTTGACGTGAACGCGCTCGCGCGGGTCGACTTTCTCAGCCTATGGATAGGTAAGTCGACCCGGGGGTCGCGATGACGGCGCCCCGGCGCGACGAGAAGTGGTGGGGGTGGGGGGACCCGGCGAATCAGCCCGAGCTCGACGCGGAGGCGTTGGCGACTCTGAAGGACCGGGTCGGGGATTTGCAGCCCTGGCCACTGGCCGCAGGGCTGGAGGACTTCCCGCTGCCGCCGGCCCAGGCGCTGCCGCCGGCCCTGACCGAGGCGGTCGGCGCCGATGCCGTCTTCACCTCGGCCGAGGACCGGCTGCGCCACGCCACTGGCTGCGGCTACGTCGATCTGGCGCGGCTGCGCACGGCTCAGCTCGAGGCTGCCCCCGACGCCGTCGTCCTGCCCGCCGACGCCGGGGCCTTGCGCCGCGTCCTCGACCTCTGCGCGGCCGAGGGGATCGCAGTGGTCCCGTTCGGCGGCGGCACCAGCGTCGTCGGCGGCGTCGAGCCGCTGCGGGGTTCGCATCCGCGCCTGATCAGCCTCGACCTCTGTCGCCTGCGCGACGTGGAAGTCGACCGCCGCTCGCTGACGGCACGGCTCGGGGCGGGGCTGCGTGGCCCCGAGGCCGAGGCCGCGCTCGCTCGCGAGGGCATGACCCTCGGGCACTTCCCGCAGTCCTTCGAGTACGCGACCATCGGCGGCTTCGCCGCGACCCGCTCGGCCGGCCAGGCCTCGAGCGGCTACGGGCGCTTCGATTCCCTGGTCAGCTCGGTGCGGCTGGTCGCGCCGGCTGGCGACCTGCGCACCCTTGAGACGCCACACACCGCCGCCGGACCGGCCCTGCGCGAGCTCGTCGTCGGCTCGGAGGGGACGCTGGGAGTGATCCCCGACGTGACCGTGCGAGTGCGCCCGCTGCCGGCCGTGCGCCGCTACGAGGCCTGGATGGCGGAGAGCTTCGAGGCCGGGACCGAGATCGTTCGCCACCTTGCCCAGGGCCCGGGTTTACCGGAGATCATCCGCGTCTCCGACGAGGAGGAGACCGAGGTCTCGCTGGCGCTGTCAGGCCCCCGCGGGGTCGCGGGAAGGCTTTTCGGCGGCTACCTCGGCCTGCGCAAACGCCGCGGCGGGTCCCTGATGATCGTCGGCTTCGAGGGGGACGAGGAGTCGGTGGCGCGTCGCCGCGCCCTCACGGTGAGGGGTCTGCGCGCCGCCGCCGCCTACCTGGGGACGGCCGCGGGTAGCTCCTGGGAGCACGGCCGCTACCAGGGCCCCTATCTGCGCGACACGTTGATGGGGATGGGGGCGATGGTGGAGACGCTGGAGACCTCCCATACCTGGACCCGCCTGTCCGAGCTGCACCAGAAGGTCGGCGACGCGATCCGCGACGCACTGGCCGACCAGGGCACGCCGGGGCTCGTCTTCTGTCACCTTTCTCACGCCTACGCCGACGGCGCCTCGCTCTACTTCACCTTTATCTCCCGCGCCCGTCGCGAGGCGGAGGTCGAGCAGTGGCGGGCGGTCAAAGCGGCGGCCTCGGAGGCGATCGTCGCCGCCGATGCCACGATCACCCACCATCACGCGGTCGGTCGCGACCACGCTCCTTACATGGAAGCCGAGGTGGGGAGGACGGGCCTGGAGATCCTGCGAGCCGTCAAGAGCCAACTAGATCCGGCCGGAATCATGAATCCGGGCAAGCTGCTGCCTGTTAGCTAACCGCCGTTTTTCGCGGCTGCGTCGGCGATCGGGCCTTTAATCGGGCCACGGAGAATGTCGGTGCCGGTGTAGCTCGGCAGCCGCTTCTCGCTTTTTGCCGCGGCGACCTCGGCTTTGTATGCCGCGTTCGAGGTGAGCGAGACGTCGATCTGGTCGAAGACGCCGCTGGCGACGTAGGCCAGCAGCTGTTCCGGAATCGGCAGCTGGACGCGCAGGTTCCCCGACTCGGGGACCTTGACGGCGCCGACCCGCAGCGCCAGTTGCGGCGACTTGTAGAACCAGATCGTGTAGGCAGAGTTCGCAGGAGAGGGCTCGAGGCCGGTCGCTTCGACCTGCAGCAGGACTTCTTTTTTGGCTTTTCCGAACAGCGCCGCGCCTTCGGCGTTGCTGCCATCGACCGGCTTCAGCACCGCGCCGGAGAGTTTCGAGTTGGTGAGTTTCGATTCGGCCGAGCCTTCGGCGGCCGGCTGGCTTTCGCCGCCGGTGGTGGTGGCCGAGCTCGAATCGGAGCTGGAGTCGGAGTCGCCGCCGCCGAGGACCCCGGTCGCGAGCAGGACGATGACGAGGACCACGGCGCCGATGCCGGCGCCGATCGCGTAGACGCGGCGCTCTTTCGGCAGCGAGCCAAGGCCCGGTTTGCTCGCCGCGGGCCTCTTGGCGGCGGGCTTGGGCTCAGGGGTAGACGGGGTCAGATGGGGCGTCGCAGACGGCTTGTCGGCCTTCGCAGGCGCCACGGGTGCCACCGGTGGCAGCGGCGCCTCGCCGCCCTCACGCTCGACGGCGTCCAGCGCGTCTTTGACCCGCGTCCGCACCTCGTCGACGCTTAGACCCATCAGCGAGGCGATGTCCTCGTATCCCTGCTCGCGCTGTGCGAGCAGCCGCAGGAGGGCCTTCTGATCTCCGCTGAGAGCCACCGGTCGGGAAGCCTACGGGAGCGGCGCCGCGGGTAGGGTCCCGGCAATGGCCGACGACCCCAGGGGTTTGCTCTCTCGCTTCGATCAGCTGGTCGGAACGGAGTGGCTCGACGACGACCCCGACCACGCCCGGGTCCGGGTGCAGCTGCGCGACGAGCTGCGCCAGCCGGTCGGGTTGCTGCACGGCGGCGTCATCTCCACGCTGGTCGAGAGCATCTGCTCGCGGGCCACCGCCCTGGTTGTGCTCGACGAGGGGATGATGGCGATGGGTCAGTCGATCAGCGTCAACTTCATCCGCCCGGTGACCGAGGGCGCCGCCGAAGTCCACGCCCATGCCCGCCACCGCGGCCGCACCACCTGGGTCTGGGACGCCGAGGTCCGCGACTCCCACGGCCGCCTCTGCGCGATGGCCCAGATGACGATCGCCGTCAGACCGCTGCCGAAGAGCTAACCGCTGAATTTGTTAGTGATCGGCAACCGTCGGTCCTTGCCGAAGGCCTTGGGCGTGATGCGGATCCCGGGCGCCGCCTGGCGCCGCTTGTACTCGGAGTGGTCCACCAATCGGGTGACGTCGTCGACCACCTCGGCCGGCATGCCGGCGGCGATCATCTCCTCGCGACCCAGGTCGCGCTCGACGTAGGCCTCGAGGATGCGGTCGAGCAGCTCGTAGGGGGGCAGCGAGTCGCTGTCGAACTGGTCGGGCCGCAGCTCGGCTGACGGCGCCCGCTCGATCACCGAAGCCGGCACCAGCTCGCGCCCGGCGCGCTCGTTGCGCCGCTGCACCAGGTCGTAGACGAGCGTCTTCGGCACGTCCTTGATCACCGCGAAGCCCCCCGCCATGTCGCCGTAGAGAGTCGCGTAGCCGACCGACATCTCGCTCTTGTTGCCGGTCGTCAGCACCAGCCAGCCGTGGCGATTGGAGAGGGCCATCATCAGGTTGCCGCGAATCCGCGCCTGGATGTTCTCGGCGGCGAGATCGGCATCGGGACCGGAGGCCGGGCCCAAGGCCCGCTCGTAGTCGGCCATCGTCTCCCCGATCGGCAGCTCGATCAGCTCGGTGCCGAGGTTGACAGCGATATTCCTGGCGTCCTGTTGGGTTTCAACGCTGGAATGAGGAGAGGGCATCACCACGCAGCTGACCCGCTCTGGCCCAACCGCGTCGGCCGCGAGCATCGCAACCAGGGCCGAGTCGATGCCGCCGGAGAGACCAAGGGCGACGTGGCCGAAGCCATTCTTGGTGACGTAGTCGCGCAGGCCCAGCGTCAGCGCCGCGTAGACCTCGTCGAGATCGCCAAGCGGCTCGGCCAGTCGCGCCGGCTGCTCCGCTGGTACCTCGCAGACCAGCAGCTCCTCCTCGAACTGGGCAGCACGGGCGATCGGCTCGCCGGCGGGGTCGACGACGAAGCTCTGGCCGTCGAAGATCAGCTCGTCCTGGCCGCCGACCAGGTTGCAGAAGGCGAACCAGGTGCCGTAGGCACGCGAGCGCTCGGCGAACATCGCTTCGCGCTCGCGTCCCTTGCCGCGGTGGTAAGGCGAGCCCGAGGGGTTGGCGATCAGCTGCGCCCCCGCCTCGGCCTCCGTCT
>DASYLY010000101.1:0-52500 GCA_036009365.1 Solirubrobacterales bacterium | reverse complement strand
GCACCGTCATCAGCTACGCCATCTACACGGTGAACTCGCCGATCATCGGCAACCAGATGATGCTGACGATCCCGCCCGTGGTCTACGGCATCTTCCGCTACCTCTACCTGATCTACGACCGCTCCGACGACCGTTCGATGGCCCAGATCGTCGCCGGCGACCGCGGCATCCAGGCCGCTGGCGCCTCCTACGCCCTGATCGCCTTCCTCCTGCTCTACGTCTTCAAGTAGCTAGAGGATTTCCGCCTCGGGGGGCGGGCCCTCCATCAGGTAGAAGCGGGCGCGGCCGAGCTCCTCGCCGTCGATCTGGACGACGGCGGCGTGGGGGCCGGAGGCCTCAAAGGCGGCGGTGGCGCCGATCGACATCACCAGGCGCTGCTCCTGGCCCTGGGGCATGCCGGGCGGGCGGCCGGTCTCGAAGTTGGCGGTCAGCCCCTCGCCGAGCTCGACGCCGTCGGGGTCCTGGACGGTGACGACGAGCTCGTGCGGGTTGTTGGTCTCGTGCCAGGCGACGTCGATGCCGAGGCCGATGTGGAAGGACCACTCGTGCGGCAGCTCGGGCAGGCGCAGGACGTTCCAGCCGCCGCCGGTCATGTAGAGCTTGCCGTTGACGGCCTCGCTGTAGTCGGAGAGCAGGAGGAAGCCGATGTTCACCTGCCCTCCTCGGCGTCCGGATAGGGGACGACGTCGAGGTCGGAGACCAGCTGCACCTTGCCGTCGCGGACGAACTGGACGTCGACGGTCTCGTTCTTGCGGTAGGTGCCCCAGAGCCCGAGGTACATCGCCAGCCAGCGGCCGGTGCCGACCTTCTCCTTGACGATCGGGCGGCGGAAGACGATCTCGCCGGCCTCGACGTCGTAGTCGGAGCCCGCCGTCTGCTCGATGCCGTTGATGAAGACCGTGAACGGTGGTTCGGCGCCGCGCGGCAGCTTCACCCGCTCGCCGGCGGCGTAGCTGCCCTTGGGGATGTCGCCGCCAGCGTCGCTCATCGCTCCGATTCCAGAGTCTCGCGCACGGCGTCGAACGGCGTCTCGTGGCGGCTCGGGTCAAGCTCCTCGCGCCCGAATCCACCGCGGTAGGGGACGAAGCTGCCGTCGCCGCGGATGTCGACCCCGGCCACCGGCTTGCGCAGCAGCCCCTTGCCGGTCAGCTGCAGTCGTGCCTGGACCTGGTCCTCGGGCTTGAAGGTCCGCAGCATCGCCGCCTCCTTGACCGGTCCGCCGGCCCGGATCGCCAGCGCCCGCTCCCGCATCGCGGCAACCGCCTCGGCGAGGTCGTCGTAGCTGGAGTGCTCAACCTCCGGTCCGTACCGCACAGTCAGCTTCCACCGAGGCACGGCACGAAGCATGACCGCGACTGCAAATGCGCGCCGCCTGAGCGCTCGACTGTTATCAATCACTCCTATCGGACCGATGCTCGACAGCGACGAGCTTGCCTTCGCCGGCCCGGCCCGGCAGGCGGCGCTGCTCGCCGACGGCGAGATCGGCGCGGTCGAGCTGCTCGACTCGACCCTGGCTCGAATCGAGGCGACGCAGCCAACCATCAACGCCTTCCGGTGCCTGCGTCGGGATGCCGCTCGGGTGGAGGCGGCGGCGGCCGAGCGACGTCTGTCGGCGGGCGAGCGCCTGCCGCTGCTCGGCGTCCCGATCGCGATCAAGGACGACATGGACCTGGCGGGCGAGTCGACCCCCTTCGGCTGCGCCGGCGAGTTCGAGTCGAAGCGGGCCGACGGCGAGGTGGCGCGCCGGCTGCGCGCCGCCGGCGCGGTGATCGTCGGCAAGACCAACACCCCGGAGATCGGTCAGTGGCCTTTTACCGAGAGCCCGGGGTACGGGGTTACCCGCAACCCCTGGAGCCTCGACCACACTCCCGGAGGTTCTTCAGGCGGCGGCGCCGCGGCGGTGGCCGCGGGTCTGGTCCCGGCCGCGATCGGTTCCGACGGCGCCGGCTCGATCCGCATCCCCGCCGCCTGGACCCACCTGGTCGGGCTGAAGCCGCAGCGCGGACGCATCTCCACTTGGCCCGAAGCGGAGTCCTTCAACGGCCTCACCGCCAACGGTCCGCTGACCCGCACGGTCGCCGACTCGGCGCTGCTGCTCGACGTGCTCGCCGGCAACGTCGACGGGGACCTGCACCGCCCGCGCCCGCACCACGAGCCTTTCGCGGCGGCCGCGGCCGCCGACCCAGGCCGGCTGCGAATCGCCCTCGCCCTCAACATCCCCTTCAGTGGCGCCCCGGCCAGTCTCGACCCCGAGGTCGGCGCTGCCGTCGAGGAGATCGCGGCGACCCTCGAGACCCTTGGCCACCTGGTTGAGCCGGCTGAGGTGCCCTACGGAATCCTGCCCAGCGCCAGCATCATGCCGCGCTCGATGGTGGGTATCCGCGATTGGGCCGGCCGCGCACCCGACCGTACTCGACTCGACCCCCGTACCCACCACGCGGCCGGTCTCGGCCGCACCCTGAAGCCACTGCTCGGCTTCGCCCACTTCGCCGAGCAGGTCGCCCGCCGCCGCATCGGCCGGATCTTCCGCGGCTTTGACCTCGTCCTAACCCCGACCACGGCTCAGCCGCCCCTGCCGGTCGGCGCCTGCGACGGTCTCAGCAGCTGGGCAACCGACAAGCGGATAGTCGCTGCCTGTCCCTATGCCTGGCCCTGGAACATCCTTGGCTGGCCGGCCCTCAGCGTCCCCGCCGGCCTAAGCCAAGATGGCCTGCCGCTCGGTGCCCAGCTTCTGGGACCTCCCCACGGAGAGCCGAGGCTCTTGGCTCTCGGCAACCAGTTGGAGAAAGAGCGTCGCTGGCAGGACCGTCGCCCGGGAATCGGTCCGCCTTAGTCCCGCATAGCGGGAACAAAGCGGACCGCTGCGTGAATCAGGCGCCGCGCCGAGGCCGTTTCGGCCGGCGCGCCGGCGGTCCGACGATTTTCTCGGGTCCGTTGCGGTCGACGAGCGCCACGTACTCGCGCTCGCGTGCCCCGGTGTAGATCTGCCGCGGCCGGGCGATTTTCGTCTCCGAGTCCTCCTGCATCTCCATCCACTGGGCCATCCAGCCGGCGGTACGGGGAATCGTGAAGAGGACGGTGAACATGTTGGTGGGGATCCCGAGCGCCTCGTAGATGATCCCCGAGTAGAAGTCGACGTTGGGGTAGAGCTTGCGCGAGGTGAAGTACTCGTCATCGAGCGCCCGCTTCTCCAGCTCGCGGGCGATCTCGACCAGCGGGTTGTACTCGGTCGCCTCGAAAACCTCGTCGAGATGGGTCTGGATGATCCGCGCCCGCGGGTCGTAGTTTTTGTAGACCCGGTGGCCGAAGCCCATCAGTTTCTCCTCGCGCTCCTTGACCCGGTCGAGGAAGGCGGGAACGTTGTCGACCGAGTCGATCCGGTGCAGCATCCGCAGCACCGCCTCGTTGGCGCCGCCATGCGACGGTCCGTAGAGCGCCGCGACACCCGCCGCGACCGCCGAGTAAGGGTCGACGCCGGAAGAGCCGACACCGCGCACGGCGTTGGTCGAGCAGTTCTGTTCATGGTCGGCGTGGAGGATGAAAAGGACGTCGAGCACTTTCGAGAGCACCGGCTTCGGCAGGTGCTTGTCTTCGGTCTTCTTGAACATCATCGAGAGGAAGTTCTCGGCGAAGTTGAGCTCGTTCTCCGGATAGACGTAGGGCAGCCCCATGTTGTGCCGGTAGGAGAAGGCGGCCAGGGTCGGCACCTTGGCGATCAACCGCACCGCGGCCATGTAGCGCCCTTCCTCGTCGTCGATCTGCTTCGCGTCTGGGTAGAAGGTCGAGAGCGCGCCGACGCCCGCCAGCACCATCCCCATCGGGTGGGCGTCGTAGCGGAAGCCCTGGAAGAACTGCTTGAGGTCCTCGTGGACGAAGGTGTGGTGGGTGATGTCGAAGACCCAGCGGTCGAGCTGGGGGCCGGTCGGCAGCTCGCCGAAGATCAGCAAGTAGGCCGTCTCGAGGAAGGTGGAGCGCTCGCAGAGCTGGTCGATTGAGTAGCCGCGGTGTTCGAGGATGCCGGCGGCGCCGTCGATGTAGGTGACCGAGGAGCGACAGGAGGCGGTGTTGGTGAAGGCGGGGTCGTAGGACATCAACCCGAATTCGTCCTCCGTGACTTTGACCTGACGCAGGTCGAGCCCGCGGATCGTCCCGTCCTCGATCGGCAGCTCGTAGGTCTTGCCGGTGCGGTTGTCGGTGACGGTGAGGGAGTCGGAGGCCATGGGCGGCGCCCATTCTGCCAGTTCGGCCGCGGCGGCTGTTAACAGCCGGTGTGATCTGGGACGGGCCTGGCGCTAGGCGGCCGGCAACGCGTCGAACTGGGTCATCCGCCGCAGCGCCTCGAAGCGCTCCTCGATCTCCTCGCGGCTGAGGCGGGAGACCCGCTCGGTCCCGAACTCCTCGACGTTGAAGGAGGCGAGCACGGTGCCGTAGCCCATCGCCCGCCGCAGGTCGCTCTCATCCGCCTCGCCGTCGAGACCGTCGAGGTAGCCGAAGAAGCCGCCGGCGAAGCTGTCGCCGGCGCCGGTCGGGTCGCGGACCTCCTCCAGCGGAAAGCCCGGCAGGGCGAAGAAGCCGCTCTCGGTGAAGAGCGCGGCGCCGTACTCCCCCTGCTTGGCGATCACTGCGCTCGGTCCCAGCTCCATCACCGCGCGGGCGGCGCGGGCCAGGTTCGACTCGCCGGTCAGCATGCGGATCTCGGCGTCGTTGACGACCAGGCAGTCGACCTCGGCAATCGCCGCCAGCAGCGAGTCCTTGGCGGTCTCGATCCAGAGGTTCATCGAGTCCAGGCCGCTGAAGCCGGCGGTGCACTGGGCGCGGACTTGGCGCTGCAGATCGGGCTGGATGTTGGCGAGGAAGAGCGTGTCGGCTCCCCGGGCGGCCTCGGAGAGCTTCGGCTTGAACTCGCCGAAGACGCCGAGCTGGGTGTCGTCGGTGTGGGCGACGTTGAGGTCGTAGTCGTAGTGGCCGCGCCAGAAGAAGGACTGGCCGCCGCCGATCCGCTCGATGCCGTCGGTGAGGATGCCGCGGCTCTCCAGCACCTCGAACTGCTCGGCACCGAAGTCGCCGCCGACCGGCCCCACTGGCCGCACCTCGGTGAAGAAGCTGGCGGCAAGGGAGAAGTGGACGGCGGCGCCGCCGAGCATCCGCTCGCGCTCCCCGAACGGGGTTTTCACAGCGTCGAAAGCGATCGATCCGACCACGGTCAGCGACATCGGTCGAACAGTATCCCTAGGATCGCCGCAATGAACTCTCGCTTGACGGTCCTTGCCGTTACCGCCGTTCTCCTCGCTGCCTTTGCCGTTCCCGCCCTGGCGGCGCCGAGTGAGGCGACCCCTGACGTGCAGGGCATTTCGACGCGGGCGCTGGCCAAGGCGCGCTTGGCCCTGCTCACCGCCCGCTCGGCCAAGGCCGAGTCGCGCCGCGCCGCGCGTACGGCACAGGCCGCGATCAACACTTCGAACGACGCGGTCAAAACGGCGGGCGAAGCTAAGAGCGCCACGGCGGCGACCCAGGCGACGCTCGACTCGACCAAAGTCCAGTCCGCTTTCGCGGCCGGGGGTGTGGCCACCTCATCCAAAAAATTCGTGCAGCTGCCGGGTGGACCAAGCGTCACCGTCAGCGCCCCGCCTTCGGGGCTGATTGAGGTCTGGGCTCAGGCGACGATGTCCGATGCCGGCGCGGTCTCCCTGTACGAGGATGGTCAGCAGATGCTCGGGCAAAACGAATTCGAATTCTGTGTCAACGAAGAAAGTGGCGGCTCGCTCTTCGCCGCCTCGGGGATCGGCCCGCCCGGTCCGGCGACCCTCGGCACTCCTTCCCCGGCAGGGTTCTGCGGCACCGAAGGCGCACCTGGCTCGGTCCTGCTCCAGACCACCCCGGGCAGTCACACTTACGAATTGCGTTACGAGTTACTCGAATGTGGCTGCGCGCCCGACGTGATGTTTTCGAAGCGCCTGCTTCGGGTCGGCCCGCGGCTCTAGTTCATGAAGGCAATTCAAATCGAGGAGTTCGGTGGGCCGGAGGTGCTGCGGCACGTCGACCTGCCCGACCCCGAGCCGGGTGAGGGCGAGGTCTTAGTCGAGGTCGCGCGCAGCGGCGTCAACTTTGCTGACACCCACGCCACCCGCAACGACTACCTGGCCGAGCAGTCGCTGCCGCTGACGCCCGGCGGCGAGATCAGCGGTCGTACCTCGGACGGCCGCCGCGTCGCGGCGCTGTTCGGCGGCGGCGGCTACGCCGAGAAGGTCGTCGTGCCGGAGGCTCACTTGATCCCGCTTCCCGACCAGGTTGACGACGACCAGGCGGCGGCGTTGCTGTTGCAGGGGCTGACCGCGATGGCGTTGGTAAAGCGCTGCGCCCGGATCGAGCCTGGCGAGACGATCGTTGTCGAGGCCGCCGCCGGCGGTACCGGCACGCTCGCCGTGCAGATCGCCAAGGCGGCCGGCGCCAAGGTGATCGGACTCGCCTCCAGCGCCGAGAAACGCGCCTTGGTCGAACGGCTTGGCGCCGACGCCACCGTCGACTCCCGCGCCGAGGACCTCGGCACCGCGATCCGCGAGGCCAACGACGGCGAGCGCGTCGACGCGGTCCTGCATATGAGCGGCGGCGACGCCTTCGACGCCGAGATGGGCGTGCTGTCGCCGCTGGGTCGGATGGTCGTCTTCGGGATCGCCTCGCGCGAACAGCGCGACGTCTCCACTGCGGCGCTGCTGCGCGGCTCCAAGTCGGTGATCGGCTTCTGGCTGGTCCACCTGATGGCCCGCCCCGACCTCGCGGTGCCGATGATCGGCGAGCTGCTCGGCGCGGTCGCCGCCGGCGAGCTCGAGGTGACCGTCGGCGGCGTCTACCCACTCTCCGAGGTCGCCCGCGCCCACGAAGATCTGATCGCCCGTCGCAGCACGGGCAAGCTTCTCTTGGACCCGTCGAAGTGACCGCCTTCAAGGACCTCGGTCTCTCGCCTGACATCCAGCAGGCGCTGGACGAGCTCGGCTTCCAGGATCCAACCCCGATCCAGGAGCAGGCGATCCCGGAGCTGCTCGGCGGTCACGACGTGATCGGCCAGGCCCAGACCGGGACCGGCAAGACCGCTGCCTTCGGCCTGCCGCTGCTGCAGTACCTCGACCCTGAGAACAACGAGGTCCAGGCGATCGTCCTCACCCCGACCCGCGAGCTCTGCATCCAGGTGACGCAGGCGCTGCGCACCTACGCCGAGCACCTCGATATCGAGATCGTCGCCGTCTTCGGCGGCGCCCCGATCCGCTCGCAGCAGTCGCAGCTGCGCTCCGGCGCCCATGTAGTCGTCGCCACGGTCGGCCGCATGAAGGACCTGATGGCGCGCCGCTCGCTGGTCCTCACCGCCGCTCGCTTCGTCGTCCTCGACGAGGCCGACGAGATGCTCGACCTGGGCTTCATCGAAGACGTCGAGAAGATCCTGCGGATGTGCCCGAGCGGGCGCCAGACGGCGCTCTTCTCGGCGACGATGCCGCCGCCAATCCAGAAGCTCGCCGAGGGCTACATGTACGACCCGACGACGATCCGGATCACGCCGAAGACGCTCACCGTCGACGCGATCTCCCAGGCTTTCGTCGAGGTTCCGGCCAAAGACAAGACGGCGCGCCTGATCGAGCTGCTGAAGACCGAAGAACCGGAGCAGGCGATCATCTTCACCCGCACGAAGATCGGCGCCTCGAAGCTGGAGAAGGCGCTGAAGGACAAGGGCCTGGACGTGAAGGCGCTGCACGGCGACCTCAGCCAGGGCGTTCGCGACGGGGTGATGATCGCCTTCAAGGATCACCGCGTGAAGCTGCTGGTGGCGACCGACATCGCCGCTCGCGGGCTCGACATCGAGCACGTCACCCACGTCATCAACTTCGACGTCCCCAACTCTTCCGAGACCTACGTCCACCGCATCGGCCGCACCGGCCGGGTCGGCCGCACCGGCCGGGCGATCACCTTCGTCACCCCCGCCCAGCGCGAGGAGATAGACCGCATCGAGCGCGACGTCAAAACCTCGATCGGCGAGTGGGAGAGCCCGGAGGAGCGGCTCGAGCACGCGCCCCGGCCCCGTCGCCGCGAGCGGCCGGAGCGCGCCTCTTTCAGCAAGCCGAGCGAGCGGGGCGAACGCAGTGAGCGGGTCGGGCCGAGCGGGCCGGGCGAGGACGAGGCTCCGCCTGCAAGCGAGGCTCCGCCCGAGGAGCAACCCACCGAGCCGGAGGAGCCGGTCGAGGAGGGCGAGGGGGAGCGCGACACGGTCAAGCTCTTCGTCAACCGCGGCGAGCGCAGCGGCATCAGCGAGGAGGACCTGCGCTGGGCGTTGCGCGAGGGTGCGGTGGTTCCCGAGGAGGCGATCCACGATGTCCGCGTCCTGCACCGCTTCTCCTTCGTCGAGGTCGCCCCCGACCAGGCCGAGCGCGCAGTCGAGTTCCTCGATGGCACCAAGCTCAAAGGCAAGGAAATCCGGCTCGAGGTCGCCAAGAGCTGAGTCCTTGATCTATCGGGCTTTCTTCAGGCTGGTCCTGCGGCGCATCGACGCCGAGCGAGCCCACTCTTTTGCGATCCGCGCGCTGCGCCTCCTCGCAGCGATCCCGGGGGCACTTGCCCTGATCGATTGGCTGCTCCGTCCCCGCGACGAGGGGCTCCGTGTCCACGCCCTCGGCCTCGACTTCCGCAGCCCGCTGGGCGTCGCCGCCGGGGTCGACAAGGACGCGACCGCCTTCGAGCCGCTGCTAGCGCTCGGCTACGGCGCCGTCGAGGTCGGCACGGTCACCGCGGTGGGTCAGCCCGGCAACGCGCGCCCGCGAGCGACGCGGCTGCCGCGCGACCGGGCGCTGCTGAACGCGATGGGCTTTCCCAACGAGGGCGCCGCGACCGTGGCGGACCGCCTCGCCCGCCGCCGCAGCGCCCAGGTGGTCGGCATCAACGTCGGCAAGAGCAAGGTGGTCGAGCTCGACGACGCCGTCGCCGACTACCGCGAGTCGGTCCGGCGATTGGCCCCCTACGCCGACTATGTCGTCCTCAACGTCAGCTCGCCGAACACCCCGGGGCTGAGGGAGATGCAGACGGTCGACCGCCTCAGCGCCTTGATCAACGGTGTTCGCGAGGAGCTGCGGAGCGCCGGTCGCCCCCTGCCGTTGCTGGTCAAGCTCGCCCCTGATCTCCCCAACCGGGAGATCGAGGAGATCGCCGGGTGGGCGTTGCGGACCGAGCTCGACGGGATCATCGCCGTCAACACGACCACCGACCTCAGCGTCGCCGTCGCCAGCCAAACCGAGATTGCCGCCCAGACGCACGGTGGCGGCATCTCCGGCCGCCCACTGCAGCGGCGCGCCGTCGAGGTCCTGCGGCTCCTGCACACACGGACGGAAGGGCGACTGGCGCTGATCTCGGTCGGCGGCGTCGAGACCGCCGAGGACGCCTGGCAGCGGATTCTCGGCGGCGCCACCCTCGTTCAGGCCTACACCGGCTTCGTCTACGGCGGACCGCTCTGGCCGCGGCGGATCAACCGCGGCCTCGCCCGCCTGCTGCGGGACTCGCAGTGGGGCTCGCTGGCGGAGGCGGTCGGGAAAGGCTCTTCGGCCTAGGGCGCGGTCAGCTCGGCGATCGCGCCGAGCAGGCGCTCGAAGTCGATCGGCTTGGTCAGGTAGCCGCTGATCTCGAGGTCGGTGGGGGCGTCGGCATCGGTGGCGTCCTGGTGGGCACTGATGATCAGGGCGGGAGTCTCGATCCCCTCCGCGCGCAGCTCGCGTAGGGCGTCGATTCCCGATTTGCGCGGCATCATTGCGTCGAGCAGCAGCACGTCGGGGCGCTGCTCGGTGCCCTGTCGATGGATGGCGTCGATCACCTCCTGCCCGTCGGTAGCCGTTTCGACCTCGTAGCCGGCCATCTCCAGGCGCGTCCGCATCAGCAGCAGGATCGTCTCCGAGTCGTCGGCGATCAGCACCTTGGTCATCGGCCGCTCTCCGCCTTCGCTCGACTTGGCTCGGCGACGGCGCCGTCACCGGAGACCGCCGGCAGGCGGACACGGAAGGTCGAGCCCTCGCCGAGGGTGGAGTCGACCAGAAGCGTGCCACCGTGCAGCTCGACCAGGGACTTCGAGATCGCCAGGCCGAGGCCGGTGCCGCCGACGCGCTGGGTCAGCCCGGCGTCGCCGCGGGTGAAGCGCTCGAAGATGTGCGCAAGTTGATCCTCCGGAATGCCAGGGCCGTTGTCCTTCACGGCAACCTCGACTTCGGCGCCGTCGCGTCCGGCAGTGACTTCGATCGACGCGCCTGCGGGCGAGTACTCATGTGCATTGGTGAGCAGATTTACAAGTATTTGACGGATCCGGTCTGACTCCGCTTCCACCAGCGGCAGTCCCTGCTCGACGTGCCGGCTCAGCGTCTGCCCGGTGGTGTCGGTCTGACCGCGCATCAGCCGCACCGCGTCATCGATCAGCGGCGCCAGCTCGGTCGGCTTCGGCCTGATCACCAGCCTGCCGGCGTCGCTGCGGGCGAGGTCGAGCAGGTCGTTGAGGAGCCGGGCCAGGTGGCGGCAATTGTCGAGGATGATCTCGACCGTCTCCACCTGCTTCTCGGTCAGGTTGTCGCGCTCCAGCATCAGCAGCTCGGCGAATCCCTGGACCGAGGTGAGCGGGCTGCGCAGCTCGTGCGAGGCGGTGAGGACGAACTCGTCTTTGAGCCGGTCGAGACGGTCGCGCTGACTCGCTTCGCGCTCCAGTTCGTCGGCCATCTCGTTGAAGGCGGCGCCGAGGGTTGCCGTCTCGGAGAGGCCGCCGACCTCGACCCGGGCGCTGCGATCTCCCTCGGCGAGCCGACCGGCGGCGCCGACCAGCTCCTCCAGCGGCCGCCGCATCGAGGCGATCATGCCGCTGAACAGCAACAGGGCGCCAGTCAGGCCGGCGATCAGGCCGGCGGCAACCAGCAGAGCGGTGTCGCGGGTGTCGTCGGAGATCTCCTCGCGCAGCCGTTCGCGCTGCTCGCCCTGCGCTTGTGCGGCTGCCCGCGGCGCGGCCGGATTTTCGCCGCGCGCCAGCTGCACCCGGGCCGCCATCTCCACCTGATAGGAGCGGGCGATCGCGTCCTCGAAGTCGACGCGCTGCTCGACGAAGCGGGCGACGCCGATTACCGCCATCGCCGTCAGCACCGCGAAGGCGATCGCGAAGCCGATCCTCAGCCTGTTTGCGAGCGATTGGTTCAAGCGCTGACCTCGTCGGGCTTATGCTTCGCCGCGATGGAAAGCGAGGCTACAGTGAGAGCCGACGACGGCGCGGGCGCACCGGACGGTATCGACGTGGCCGGCCTCGAAGGCTGGTTCGCGGAGCGGCTGCCCGGCGTGGAGCTGCCGCTCACCTTCGAGCGGATCGCCGGCGGGCACTCGAACCTCACTTACCGCGTCGGCGATGTCGCCGGCCACCGCTGGGCGCTGCGGCGGCCGCCCCTTGGCAAGC
Source organism: Solirubrobacterales bacterium (assembly GCA_036009365.1). Taxonomy (GTDB): domain Bacteria; phylum Actinomycetota; class Thermoleophilia; order Solirubrobacterales; family 70-9; genus VAYN01. The sequence continues at coordinate 41,054 of DASYLY010000101.1, read as the reverse complement.
GCCTCGGCTCCGCCCACGACATGGCGCGCGAGTACAAGGTCGTCTCGGCGCTGGGCCAGACCGACGTCCCCGTCGCTCCCGTCGTCGGCCTCTGCGAGGACGACGAGGTCAACGGCGCCCCGTTCTACGTGATGGAGTTCGTCGAGGGGCCGATCCTGCGCGGGCTGGCCGAGGCCGAGACCTTCCCGGACCACGCCGATCGCCAGGCAATCGGCGAGCGCGTGGTCGACACCCTGGTCGCGATCCACGCCGTCGACCCCGACGCCGCCGGGCTGGGCGACCTCGGTAAGAAGCAGGACTACGTAGCTCGCCAGCTGCACCGCTGGCAGGGACAGTGGGAGAAGTCGAAGACGCGCGAGCTGGCGGCGATCGACGCGGTTCACGAGCGCCTCTCTGCCCGCATCCCCGCGCAGGGCCCGGCGACGATCGTCCACGGCGACTACCGCCTCGACAACATGATCCTTACCGCGGCGGGCGAGGTGGCAGCCGTCGTCGACTGGGAGCTCTGCACGCTCGGCGACCCGCTCGCCGACGTCGGCCTGTTGATGGTCTACTGGCCCGACTCCGGCGAGGATCTGGCGCTCGGCCAGCCCGCCAATCTCGCCCCTGGCTTCCCCTCCAGCGCCGAGCTGGCCGCGCGCTACGCCGAGCGCAGCGGCCGCGACCTCTCCCAGCTCGACTTCTACGTCGCCCTCGGCTACTGGAAGCTGGCGATCATCCTCGAGGGCGTCTACGCTCGCTACACCGCCGGCGGCTACGGCAAGGTCGATCCCGGCGTCGAAGAGTTCGCCCGTCTCGTCGAGCGCCTGGCCGAAGCCGCCGAGCAGGCGGCATCCGGCGCCTAGACCATCCGCTTGGCGTGCCGGGGCTCCAGCTCTCCGGCTGCCTCGGCTTCGGCGCGCTTGCCCCAACGGTTGAGCTCGCGGCGGGCCAGCACCATCTTGTGGACCTCGTCGGGGCCGTCGGCGAGGCGCAGCATGCGGGAGAAGCGCCAGAGCGCGGCGAGGGGAGTGTCATCCGTCATTCCCAGTGAGCCGTGGATCTGGATCGCCCGGTCGAGCACGTCCATCACCATGTTGGCGGCGACCACCTTGATCGCCGAGATCGTCTGCCGAGCGGCACGCTTGCCCTCGGTGTCCATCTTCCAGGCGGCGTAGAGGGTCAGTAGCCGAGCCTGGTCGATCTCCATCCGCGAGGCGGCGATCGCCTCCTGGACGAACTGCTTCTCGCCCAGCGGCCCGCCGAAGGCGACCCGCTCGTTGGCGCGCATGCACATCATCTCCAGCGCCCGCTCGGCGCTGCCGATCGCCCGCATGCAGTGGTGGATGCGCCCGGGACCGAGGCGGTCCTGGGCGATCGCGAAGCCGCCGCCCCGCTCGCCCAGCAGGCTGTCCTTCGGCACTCGGCAGCCTTCGTAGCGGATCTCGCAGTGGCCGGGACCCTTGTCGTGGCCCATCACCGAGATCGGCCGCACCAGGTTGAAGCCGGGGGTGTCGGTCGGCACGCAGATCATCGAAGCGCGGGCGTAGGGAGGGGCATCGGGGTCGGTGACGACCATCGCGATCGCCAGGTCGGCTCCCACGGCGCCGGAGGTGAACCACTTGTGGCCGTCGATCACCCACTCCTCGCCGTCGAGGACGGCCCTGGCCTGCAGCAGGGTGGGGTCGGAGCCGGAGACCTCGGGCTCGGTCATCGAGAAGCAGGAGCGGATTCGTCCCTCGAGTAGGGGCTCCAGCCACCGCTCCTTCTGCGCGTCGGTCCCGTGCTCGGCGAGGATCTCCATGTTGCCGGTGTCTGGGGCTGAGCAATTGAAGGACATCGGCGCGATCACCGGGCTGCGACCCATCTCCTCGCAGAGCAGCCCGTATTCCCAGTTGGTCAGCCCGGGCCCGAAGCGCTCATCCGGCATAAACAGATTCCAAAGGCCCTCCGCCTTGGCCTTCTCGCGCACTGCCACCAGCTCCGCCGGGTAGGGCACTCCAGCGGCGACCTCGGCATCGAGGGCCGCCATCAGCTTCCCCTCGTGCGGGTAGACCTCGGCGTCCATGAAGTCGAGGATTCGCTCGCGCAGGGTCTCTACCTGAGGGGTGGGGGTGAAGTCCATGGGCGGTAAGTGTGACGCTTGCGGCTGCGGAAGGAGCAATCGCGGCAGCAGATGATCGGCGCCGGCTCTCAGGCCCGGCGGTAGCGAGCAAACAGCTCGCCCTCCTCCTCCAGCAGCCAGGCGAGCTGCAGCGGCACAACCTCCGGCAGCTCGCCCTCCAGCACGCTGGGTGGCCCGGCGCCGCCGTTCAGCTTCGGGGCAGTCGTCAGGAACAGCTCGTCGACCAGGCCGGCGGCCTGGAGCTGGGCGTGCAGCCGCGGCCCGCCCTCGCAGAGCAGGGCGCGGATGCCGTGCTCCCGGCGCAGGAGCTCCACTGCCGCCGCCAGGTCGACCCGCCCTTGATGGCGGACCACCTGCACGCTCGTCGCGGTCGGCGGCGGCTCGGCTTCGGCGGCGGTGAAGATCAGCACCCGGCCGCCTTCGCTGAACAGCGATGCGTCCCAGGGAAGGTCGAGGCGGCCGCTGACGAGCACCATCAGCGGGTCGGGGGGGAGGCCGATCCGTTGGCGCCGTTCACGCGTCTCCTGCTTGGAGGCGAGCCGCCCGTAGCGCTCGGCCCGCATCGTCCCCGCGCCGATCATCACCGCGTCGAAGCGGGTCCGCAGCCCGGCCAGCATCGCCGTGTCGGTGTCGGAGCCGATCGGTCCGGAGACGCCGCCGATCGTCGCCCGCCCGTCAACCGTGGCGGCGAAGTTCATCGCCAGGAAGGGGCGCTCCTCGTGCGCCAGCTCCCAGGGCCGGTACCCGTCGAGCTGCTCGTCAACCGTGGTCGGCCCGAGATCTGGAATAAGCCGCCGCATCGGCTGACCCTACCCGGCTCCGTTCGGCGTTTAAGTCGTCTGGCGCCCTAAAGGACGAACGGAAGCGTCAGGAGTAGTCGTGCCAGCCGGCGAACTCGCGGCCGGCGAACTTCTGCAGGCCGGCGACGTCCTCGCCGAAGTGGCCACGCAGCGTCTCGAAGAGGTCGTCGGGCAGCTTCGGCTTCTCCGCCGGCGGCTTGTCGGGGTCGTGGACGACCTTCTCGACGATCCAGCGCATCGACTCCGGCAGGCGGTCGAAGTTGCGGTCGAAGGAGCGGAACCCCGGCAGCTTGATCAGCTTCTCCATGAGCTGGTATTTGTCGCCGTGCTTGGCGCTCGACTTCTCCCACTCGCGGTCGAACTGCTCCGAGGTGAAGCTCTCGTCGACGCCGGCGAAGGCGAACGCCTTGCGCATCGTCGCCTCGCGTTCGGACTGCAGCTCCTCCTGGGCGATCACCTCGATCTGCTCGCGCTCGAAGCGCTCGAGGTAGGGCTGCAGCTGCATCCAGTACCGGGAGCGGTTGATGTAAGAGGTGCTGAGGTCGGAGAGGACGGGCACCATCTCGCGCGTCTCGTAGCCGGCGCCGGTGGCGTGGACCCAGTGGGAGAGGATGCGCTTGATCGGGTCGCGCACCATGTAGAGCAGCCTGGCGTCGGGGCAGTTCTGGTGGATCCGCTCCGCGGCTCCATCGAAGCGGGGCTGGTTGGTGTAGTGCGGTGAGGACTCGCCACGGACCTTGAAGCGGCTGTCGAAGCGGCTCGCGTACCAGTCGAGCCCGAGGTCCCAGTTGAGCTCCTCGGCGAAGAAGTTGAGCTCCTTCGGCTTCGACATCTGGATCTCCGGATGCAGGCCGAGGTAGTGATGGATGCTGGTCGTGCCGCACTTGAGGCCACCGATGATGATCAGATTGGGCAGCTCGGCGTGCCGTTTGCGGCGGCGCCGGAAGCGGCTCTTGCGATCGGCGGCGTAGCGATCGCGCGCACGCGCGCACATCGCTTCATCGGCGGGATCGGAGGCGGCTGACTGGGGTGGCATATGCGTGTCGGTGTCCGGCACGAGCGGGCTAGTGTAGCTGCGATGCAGTTCGCCGACCTCGCATCCAGCTTCGAGCGCTTCTTCGAAAGCTCGGCCGAATTCTTCCGCCATCTATCGGAGATCGGCTGGACCTCTTTCGGGGCGGCGCTGCTCTGCCTGCTGGCGATGCAGCTGGCCCGCGCCTGGGCTTGGCGCAACGTCTTGCGGGCCGCCTATCCCGAGCAGCGAATCTCCTATCTGCACCTCAGTGCCGCTTATCTGGCGGGGGCGGGGATCAACGCGATCATTCCCGCACACGCTGGCGACGTCACCAAAGTCTTCCTGGTCAAGCGGCAGATCCCCGATTCCTCCTATCCGGCGGTCACCTCCTCCTTCCTCGTCCAGACCGTCTTCGACACCGCCATCGGCGTGCTCGTCCTCGCCTACGCGATCACCCAGGGCCTGCTGCCGCCGCTGCCGCGGATCCCCGACCTGCCGGCCTTCGAGATCGCCTTCTGGGTCGAACACCCGCAGGTCTTCTTCATCACCCTCGGCGTCCTGCTGCTGGCGCTCGTGGTCGGCATCTACCTGCTCGCCCACCGCGTCCGCCGCTTCTGGGCCAGGGTGCGGCAGGGCGTGATCATCCTCACCGAGCCGCGCCGCTACCTGCGCGAGGTGGCCGCCTGGCAGGGGATCGGCTGGCTGCTGCGATTCGCCGCCTTCTGGTTCTTCCTCGACGCCTTCGGAATCGGTGGCTCGGCCGCCAAGGTGCTGCTGATCATGAGCGTGCAGGCGATCGCCAACGTGATTCCCTTCACCCCCGGCGGCGCCGGCGCCCAGCAGGCGCTGCTGGTGGCGACCCTGACCGGTCCCTCGCGCACCGCCGTCCTCTCCTTCTCGGTCGGCACCCAGATCGCCATGGCCGCCTGGTCAGTCGTGCTCGGCTTCACCGCGATCCTGCTCGTCTTCAGAACTACCGACTGGCGCGGCCTGATCGAGCAGGCCAAAGACGAGGCGGCCTCAGACGCCGCCATACAGCGTCCTCAGTCGGCCAAATAGCGCTGCTATTCGGCCTCGAGCGCCGAAGGCGCGGTGCGAGCGCTTCAGCGCGAGTTCCTTGTCTGGCGACGGCTGAGCCTCGCCTCGTCATAGGCCTGCGGCGACTGTGGCCAGCGGGTCGTGGCCGTCCCAGCTGCCGCTGGAGGCGAAAGGGCGGAAGCGGACGAAGGCGGACTGGTGGTGAAAGGGCTTTTCGGCGTGGACGCGGGTCGCCGCCGGGTGGGCGCCGCCGGGGCGCTGGGCATAGCCGCGCATCTCGGCGGCGCTGCGCCACAGCGAGAAGGTGGCGACGAAGCGCGGCGGCCGCGCCAGGCCGATCGAGGCCAGAACGCCAGGGGCGCTCAGCACCTCACCCTCGGCTTTGGCGCTGGCCTTCAGGAAGGGCACCACCCGCTGCAGGCGCAGCTTGCCCAGGGTCAGCACGGCGACCGGCTCGGAGTCCTCCACCGGGAGACCCTTCTCCGGCAGTCCCGCCATCTCGGGCCAGGCGCCGAAGACGTGCAGCGGCTGCAGCCGTGCCTGCCAGCCGTTGGCGAAGCGCTTGGCGAGCGGGCTTTCCGCTTCAAAGGCGTCGAGCGATGCCTCGTCGTCCCAGCTCGCGATCATGCCCGCGCGGCCGAAGCTGGGCGTGGGCAGGATGCTCTCCCCGAGCGGCGCCGTGACCGTCGTCTCGGCGTAGCGCAGGCCTGGGACCCCGGCGGGATCGGGGCGGTGGCGGAGCACGGCGGGGACGTGGCGGGCCCCGAGGTCGGCAATGTGGACTGAGACGATCATGCGGTGGTTCCCCTGTCTGCCGGTTAACCTAGTAGTCATTAGGAAGCTTCGGGAAGGTACCTAGGAGGCGTTAGGTTGTCAATCAGGCCAAAGGCTAAGACCCCACCTCGCCGTAGGCTCACCGCGACGGCGCGGCGCGAGGTGATCGAGCGCGCGGCGACCGAGGTCTTCGCCGAACGCGGCTACCAGGGCGCCTCGATCGACGAGATCGCCCGCCGCTCGGGGGTGACGCCCCCCGTGGTCTATGACCACTTCGCCTCCAAGCGCGACCTCTACCGGCGTCTGCTCGAGCGTCACTTCGCCGAGCTGCGCGAGGTCTGGCATGCCCACTTCCCCGGCGACGACCCGCCCGGCCAGCGGATGGCCCGCTCCTTCGATGCCTGGTTCGCCTATATAGAGACCCACCCCTTCGCCGGCCGCATGCTCTTCCGCGAGACCAGCGGCGACCCCGAGGTCGAGGCGATCCATGCCGAGGTCGCCGCCGTCAGCAGCGCCGCGATCATGCCCCTCTTCGCGGCCGAGCCCGGCGCCGAGAATCTCACCGGCTCGCTCGACGGCGATGGCCTGGCGATGGCCTGGGTCGTCCTCCGCGGCGTCCTCCAGGGCCTGGCTCTGTGGTGGGTCGATCACCCAGAGGTGCCCCGCGAGCAGGTGGTCGCGACGGCGATGAACTCGCTCTGGGTGGGGTTCGAGCGGGTGACGGAAGGTAAGGGGTGGGCGCCGTCAGCGGCTTGACGAGACATCCGCTGCCAGGGCTCGCTGCCAACGGGCTCCCCGTCCGGCGCCAAGCGAGTTGATGCGCCCCTCAAGTCGGAGCTCGTTGAGAACCAATCTGATCGTTGCATTGCTGACATCGGGTAGAGCCCGCTCGACGTCGCGCCGCCGGAACTCATCGGAAGCCCGCTTGAGGACGTACTCACGGACCCGTGCTTGTTTGTTGCCTGCGTCTTGACCGGCCAGTGCGACCCTTTGCTCGAATGACTCATAGGCGTCGACGATGATGCTGACCAGGTACCGCGTCCACGGCCAGATGTCCTGCTCTCCCTGGTGCCAGTGACGCTGTGATTCGTAGAGGGCCACGTAGTAGCTGTTCTTCGACTCAAAAATCAGTTGCTCGACGCTGATGTAACGGGCGACGCCGTAGCCGCACGCCAGCAGCTCTCGCAGGGTGAGCAGGCGGGCGAGGCGGCCGTTGCCATCGGCAACGGGATGGATGGCTAGGAAGTCGAGGGCCATCGCCGCGATCAAGAGGAGGGGGTGGGTGTTCCCCTCTCGCTTTGCCTCCCCGTAGCGAGCCAGTAGCTCCGTCAGCAGGAACTCAGTTTCCTCAGGAGTGGAAGGAGTGAAGATGGTTTCGCGGCGTCCGCCTTGGTAGGAGACGATCAGGTTCTGGTCGGACTTCAGGTGACCGCCCCTGCCGCTGGTGTGGTGGAACAGCAGGCGATGTAGATGTAGAACGAAGGGAACGGTCAGTGGCTCGGGCGCCTCGTCGTGCATGAGTGAGTCAGTCGCATCGCGATATCCAGCAAACTCCCTCTCGTTCCTATTCCGAAAGCGGCTTGAGCCCTCAGCGATTCGCTCTGCCGTTTCGCTCTCGACCACGACCCCCTCAATCGCGTTCGACGCGGTGATCGAAGCTAGTCGTGCGCCCTCCGAGAGCTGCCTGAGTAGGGCCGGTGCCTGGTCTGTGAAGAGCTGTTCCCGACCGCGGCCGGTATCGATCCGTGCGAGTAGGACACCCAGTTCCCGGGGTTGCCGGGCAAAGGTCTCGTCAAGATCAATGAAGCTCCTCATAATGGAGATAATAATGACAGAATTAAGCTAATTAGGATCAAAGTTAGCCTATATTTGTCTTAATTAGCTCATTTGATTGAGGGACCAATGCCCCGATCAGCTCGACCAACCCGGGTAGCGCGCTTCGACCTGACCCTGCCAAGGGGGGTGTTCGGAGGCGGGGAACTCGTAGTGGTCGTGGCCAGGAAGGGTCTCGAGCGGGACTAGGGCGGGGTCGTCTTTGAGGAGGACCGAGATGCCGGAAGCGGCGTCGACGTCCACTTGGGTGGCGCGCCTCGCCACCCCTTCCCAGCCGAGGCCGGGGCGGTAGAGCCAGTAGACGACCTCGACCCAGCCGCGTGAGCGGCGACGGTCGATCAGCTGGGTGAAGGCGGTGGGGCGGCGGCCGGAGGCGGTCAAGCGCGGGCCAGCCGCGACGGCGCAGCTCTCGCGCCGGCAGCGGCGGAAGTCGACCGGGACCAGCGGCACTCCGGTCGGCCCGGGCACGGCGACGGGCAGCGGCGCCAGCGCGCGAACCAGGCGCGCCAGCGGCCAGCCGTAGGCGGGGACGAGCGGGTGGTGGCGGCAGGCATCGGGCAGCCGCGGGCCGCAGGCGAGGCGCTTGCCGATCGTCGCCGCCAGGCCGCGGCCGGCATCGACGTCTCCACCGGCCGCCACCGCCGCCACGCCGGCGAGCAGGAGGAGCGCGATCAGCGCCGTCAGCCCGGCCTGCTCGACGCTGGCCGACCCTCTCTCCGGGTCCCGGTGACTCCGCATCGGCCTGAAGCTAGGGCGGCAAGGCGCACGGGTGGTGCGCCGATCGTCAGGACTTCGTGTCGAGATCGCGCCGTTCTGCTTACATGTGAGGCGATGGAGGGCAGCCCCTTCAACCTCTTCGGAGACCCGGACGAGTTCCGCGCCCGCATGGAAGAGCTCTCCGAGCAGATGCAGTCCTCCCAGCGCGTCGCCTGGGCCGACAACGCGATCAAGCTCGCGGTCGAGATGACCGTCGCCTCGATCGGCCGGCTCGACCTCACCGGCAACACCGACGAGCAGGCGATGCAGGTCCGCGACGCGATCCGCGTCCTCTTCCCCGAGGCCGTGACGCTGGTCCGCGAGGCCCGCGAAGGCCTCTCCTAAGCCTGAATTAGCAGAACCTACGAGTAGTACCAGCCTTTTCTCACACTTTGTGGGTGGCGGCAGCCCCTCTCCTAGGGCCATCCTTGTCCGTGTCCGCCGGGATGCGGGCAGGGATTGGGAAGAAACGACCGGGCCAGGGGTCCGAACGCTCCAGCTAGTAGCCGGAGCGCCGGAAATGGATCGGTCAGACCGAGGAGAGAGCTACGTGAAACGCCACGTCAAGGAATCGTCCGCGGGATCGATTTCGGGTTGGGGCAGGACGCGCACGGCGCTCCTGACTCTCGCGCTCGCCGCGCTCAGCCTGCTCGCCCTGGCGCCGCTTTCCCAGGCCAAGATCGTGGTGAGCGGCTTTGGGGTGCAGACGATCGGCGCCAATGGAGAAGGCGCTCTCGGGACCGGCGAGCAGGTTTCGCCGAGCGGTATCGCCGTCAACAGCAGCGGTGCCGGTGGCGTCGCCAAAGGCACCGTCTACCTCGCCAGTGGCTTTCTTAACCGCATCCAGCGCTTCAGCTCCCTCGGCGTCTTCGAACGCGCCTGGGGCTTCAACGTCGTCGGCCACGACGAGCGCCAGCGGATCGCCGTCACCACGGGGGCGAAAAGCACGATGAGCGGCAGCATCGCGATCACCGTCGCGGGCGAATCCATGGTGATCCCGGTTACTGCGAGCGGCGAAGTCTCCAACGCTGCGGTCAAAAGCGCGCTGGAAGCGCTGCCAGCAGTGGGAGCCGGCAACATCACTGTGACGGGCTCGCTCACCAGCGCCGTCTCAGACGGCGCCGTCTCCGGCGGCTCCTTCAACATCCGCTTCATCGCCGCCCGCGGCGGCACCGACATCCCGCCGATGTCGATCGACACCTCTCAGCTCCTCGGCACGCCGCCGATCGCCTCCTCGGTCACCACGCTCGAGAACGGCTCCGGCGGCAGCTCGGCGGGCTTCGAGATCTGCACCGTCGCCTCGCAGTGCAAGGACGGCGAAGCCCTCAGCACCGTCGCCAACGGCGGCCAGCTCAGCGAATCCCGTGGCGTCGCCGTCAACCAGTCGACCGGTCATGTCTACGTCACCGAGACCGGCAACCGCCGGGTCAGCGAGTTCGACGCCGACGGCAACTTCATCCGCGCCTGGGGCGCGGATGTAAAGGGCGTCAACGAGGTCCAGACGCTGGTCGTCGATGCCACCGCCGGCCAGTACAAACTCAGCTTCGGCGCCAACCCCGCCAGCGCCAACATCGCCTTCAACGCCACCGCGGGTGCGGTGACCACCGCGCTGACGGCTGCCGCCGTCGGCATCGGCACCGGCAACGTCACCACCACCCTCGTCACCTCCGGCAATGTCCGCACCTACACGATCACCTTCACCGGCGAACTGGCCGGCACCGACGTCGCCCAGCTCGTCCCCTCCGCCGGGACCACGCCGCTCTCCGGCGGTGTCGCCTCGGCCACCGTCACCACCAAACAGATCGGCGTCGGCGGCAACTTCACTGGCCCCGAGGTCTGCACGGTTGCGGCCGAATGCAAACAGGGGGCCGCCAGCGACGCGCCCGGCGGCTTCGGTCAGGGGACGGCCAATTATCCCGTGGTCGATTCCGCCGGCAACGTCTGGATTCCCGCCAGCAACCGCGTCCAGGAGTTCACCGCCACGGGCAGCTTCATCAAGATGGTCGGCGGCGACGTGGTCGACGACGGCGCCACCGGCACCGGCACGCTGAGCACGACCAGCAACACCGTCACCGCGGTTGCCACCACTTCCAGGGCCTTCCGGGCCGGCCAGACGATCACCGCCGCCGGTGGGCAGATCCCGGCCGGCACGACGATCGCCCAGGTCGGCTTCGGCACGCTGATCCTCTCTCAGAAACCGACCGTTGCCGGCACCGGGGTGGCGCTCACCGTCGCCCCGGGCGCGGAGAACGTGCCGGTCAACGAGAAGCAGACGGTGACGATCCAAAACGCCACCGGCGGCACCTTCACTCTCAGCTTCTCCACCCCCAACCCCTCCAACACCTCCGCCACCGCCACTGCGATCCCCTACAACGCGACCGGCGCCGAAGTCGAAGCAAAGCTCGCTGCGCTCTCCAACATCGGCGCCGGCAACGTCGCGGTCACCGGAGCGGCCGGCGGCCCCTGGACGGTTGAATTCAAGGGCACGCGCTTTGCCGATACCGACGTCGAACAATTGGCCGGCAACACCTCGGGCTTGGCCGGCACGCCTAACCCTGGCACCGGCCTGGTGACTCCGGCGAAAATCTCTTTCTCCTCCGCCAACGGCTCGGAGGTCTGCTCGATCGCTGCGGACTGCCGTGCCGCCGCCTTCGGCACCGCCACCGGACAGTTCGGAAGCGTTGAACAGACCGGTCCGACGAGGGTCGCCCTCGATGCCGCCGGCAACCTCTACGCGATCGATAAGCCCAACAGCCGGGTGCAGAAATTCAACTCCTCGCTCGGCTCACCCTCGGCCTTCGCCGCCTCGACCTTCGCCGCCTTCACCGCCAACCCGCCGGCTGAGGTGATCTCGACCCAGGGCGGCAGCCGCCTTTTGTTTGCGGTCAACAACAACGTCACCGCCAGCCCCAACGAGGCACAGCTGCTGGAGATCGATCCGAGCGATGCCAGCCTCAAAGAGACGAGCCTGGTCGGCTCGGGTCTGAGCAACGCAGGGACCGGCAACGCAGGGACCGGCGACGTAGTCAGCGGCCTCGCCGCCAATGCCGATACCGGCGACGTCTACCTGACCACTACCTTCACCGGCAGCCCGCGCAAAGTCCTGCAGCTCTCCATCGCCCTGCCCGCCGACCCCTCGATGACGATGGACCCGGTCACGGTCAAAGGCGACACCACCGCCACCTTCAGCGGCACCGTCAACCCGAAAGTGGCATGGGTCAGCTGCAAGTTCCAGTACTCAACCGACCAGGTGAACTGGACCGACGTGCCCGAGCCCGACTGCGACAACCTGATTCCCAACGGCGGCTCGCAGGCGATCAGCCAGAACGCCACGGGCCTCAATCCCGGCAGCAGCTACTTCGTGCGCCTCGCCGTCTCGCGCCCGTTCGCCACCGGCTCGACCAAAACCAGCCTGGCCAAGGCCTTCGACACCGCCGGCGCGGCCCCGGGCTTCGGGGCCATCGGCATCACCGGAGTCCAGGACACCTCGGCGCGGATCGTCGCCTCGATCGAACCGCGCAACTCCCCGACCGGCTACGTGATCCAGTACGGCACCACGCCGGCCCTCGGCTCTGCGACCGACCCGGTCGACATCGGCGGCGGCACCACGCCGGTCCTGATCTCCAAGCTGGTCGAAGGCCTCAAACCGAACACCACTTACTACTTGAAGATCCAGGCGACCAACCTCGCCGGCACCGCCACCAGCGCCGGGCAGAGCTTCAAAACCCGGGCCGAAGCTCTGCCGCTGCCCGGTGGGCGCTCCTATGAGCAGGTCAGCCCCGTGGAGAAGAACTTCGGCGGGGTCGACTTCACGGTCGTCCCGGCGGCAACCGCGGCACCAGACGGGGAAGCGGTCGGTTTTTGCACCGCCTCGGGCCTCTCGGACGATGGTCAGGTCACCGGCGCCTGCAGCAACTACCTTTCCCGTCGTGGCTCCGAAGGCTGGGGGACGAGATCCCTCCACCCTCCGGTCTGCACCCCGCAGAGCTTCCTCGACCGCCCGGCGTCGGTTCCCACTGGCAACTTCGACTACGCCTTCCTCTCGATGCCAATCCAGGGCGACGACTGCCCGCTGCCGCCGCTGGACCCCGCCGCACCCACCACCGGCAGCGGCTATGCCCTCTACCGCCAGGACCTGCGATCGAACCCCTTCGACTTCGATCTGATCACCCCGCTGGCGCTCTCGGCAGTCATCTCGCTGGAAAACTCTCCCCGGCGGGCCTCCTCTAGCTTCGACGGCAGCCATCTGGTCTTCACCGACTCCGCCCAGCAGACCCCCGATGCCCCAGCGGGCAGCTTCGAAAAGATCTTCGAGTGGCAAGAAGGCACGCTTAGCCTGGTCTCCAAGAGCACCGCCAACGCCCCGCTTGCCACCGGCTCCGCGATCGGGCCTCAGCAGACCAACGGCATCTCGACCAACGGCGACCGGATCTTCTTCCAGAACCCGGTGACCGGCGTGGTGTCTGCATGTGACAGCGCTTCCTGCGAGCTCTACCTGCGCGAGAACGCCACCACCACCCACTGGGTCTCCCAGCAGGAGTGCACGGTGGCCTGCTCCAACACGAGTGCTCCGGACGTCTTCGAGTGGGCGACGCCGAGCGGCTCAAAGGCCTTCTTCCGCTCCGCCGCCAAACTGAACGACGAAGACACCCAGGGCGGCCTCGACCTCTACCGTTACACCCAAAGCGCCAGCCCGAACACCGACAAAAACCTCACCTTGATCAGCAAGGACAACGAGCCCGCCGACGGCAGCATCGCCGACGTGCGCGGGGTCTTGGGGGCAAGCGACGACGGCGACACCGTCTACTTTGCGGCTTTTGGGCAGCTGGTGCTCGGCAAGCCGATCGACAATGGGCCCAAGCTCTACCGCTGGCGCTGGAACGGCGGCAGTCCGAGCGTCGAGTACCTGGCGACGCTGCGGCCTCGGCACCTGTCAGTTTCGCCCTTGACCGGGCAGGAATTTCTCGGCGGAGACGAAGATCTCTGGGAAGGCGAAGATTACGGCTTCCCGAGGATCCGCTTCGCCACTCCCGACGGCAAGTACCTGGTGCTGCAGACCGGGGTGCAGCTCGACCCGATCGTCGACCGCGACTCGACCTTCGACGTGTACCGCTGGGGCCAGCAGGAGGGGTGGAGCTGTGCGTCCTGCCAGCCGCCCGGCGCGCCCTCGAGCGGGTTGGCGAAGATCGACGCGATCAACCTGCGCAAGTACGTGACCGTCGGTCTCGGAAACTACGGCAGCCTCAACTCGCAGCTACGCAACGTGATGAGCGACGACGGGCAGCGGGTCTTCTTCACCGCCCATGACGCGCTGGTGCCCCAGGACGAAAACGGCGCGGTCGAAGACCTCTACGAATGGCACGAAGGAACGATCAGCCTGGTCTCGAGCGGCCGTGACGTGCGCGAGGTGCTGTTGATCGATGCAAGCCCTTCGGGCCGCGACGTCTTCTTCATGACCTTCGATCCCCTGGTCGGCTGGGACGTCGACAAAAACTCCGACATCTACGACGCCCGGATCGGCGGCGGCTTCCCCGAGCCGCCGGCCACCGGCGCCCCGTGCGAAGGGGAAGCCTGCCGCGGTGCCTCCGGCAGTGCTTCGCCTGGCAGCGGCGCGGGAACCGCCGTCTTCCAGGGCGCCGGCAACCCCGCCTCGGAAACGAGCGCCTGCCCGAAGGGCAAGGTGCGCCGCCACGGCCAGTGCGTCAAGAAGCCCACCAGGAAACACGCCAAAAAGCACGCCAAGCAGGCCGGCAAGCGAGCTAAGCACTCCCAGCGGAGGGCGAGCCGATGAAGGCCTCCAACCGCAGCGCCGACGCCCTCGCATCCAAGACCGACAGGGAGCACTCCGAGATGACGCCTCGCAACCGCAAATCGATCCCCGCCGCGTTGCTGCTCTGCCTGGCCGGGATGCTCCTGCTCGCTCTGCCCGCCTCGGCGCTGGGCACGCCGGTGCTGAACGTCACCTCCAACCACTACGGCCTCAGCATCCCCTCCGAGGGCTACGGCAAATACGAGCTAACCGTCTCCAATGCAGGCCCCGATCCCACCAGCGCGCCGATCACGCTCAATTTCACCGCGCCGGCAGGGTTGAAGGTGACCAAAGTCGACACCAAAAAACTGGGTTTCGAACCTGCTGCTTCCGCCTGGAACTGCACGACCGCACCCAATTCGCAGTCGAGCACCTGCACCGGTCCCCAGGATGCCTTCTTCCCGTTGACGATCGGCTCCGGCCAGGAGGCCTGCGTGGGCACTGTCTACGCCACCACCTGTCGCGTCTACGTGATCGTCAAAGCCGAAGCGAACCTTTCCGCCGGCACCCTGACCCCGACCGTGCAGGCCTGCGGCGGCGGTGCTGCCTCGTGCGCCAACGCCTCTGATCCGACTCAGGTCGGCGGCCCGCCGACGCCGTTCGAGATCACCGGCTTCGACGGCGGCGTCTTCGACTCCCTCGGCGATCCCGAGACCCAGGCGGGCTCCCGTCCCTTCCGCGCCCGCACCGACTTCTTCTTCACCCAGAAACTGCGCGCCGAAGGCGAGGAGTGGTCGACCGAGGACCTAAAGGACGCGATCGTCGACCTGCCGCCCGGCTTCGTCGGCAACCCGCAGGCGCTCGTGCAGTGCACGCCGGCGCAGCTGCTCGGGCGCCGGGGCCCGCTCGAAAATCCGGCCTGCCCGCCCGCCAGCCAGGTCGGAACGCTCGTCCTCTGGTACAACGGCGGGGGAACTCTTGGCGGTTCGCTAGGCCACCCGAGCCCTCAAGGCTTTCCCATCTTCAACATGGTGCCGCCCAAGGGGAACGCGGCCGCCTTCGCGATCAACATATCCGGCGCCCTTGCCACGATCGGGGCATATGTGCCGGTCCCGCCCGCCGGTGAGGAATACCGGGTGCGCACGTCCTCGCTGAACATCCCGATCACGCTCCCCTTCGCCGGTGTCGGCGTGGAAATCTGGGGCGTCCCGGACGCCACCTCCCACGACGCCGAGCGCTTTTGCCCGGTGGTCGGCGGCTTCGGCTGCACCAGCGAAAACGCCGCCCACCCCAAAGCCTTCCTCTCGCTGCCGACCTCCTGCGTGGGCCCGGGCCCCAACAACTCGGTGCGCACCGACCTCTCCGCCACCTCCTGGCTGGGCTCGGGGGACTCCGCCAGCTTCCTCAGCCACGACAACACCGCGCCGACCCCGAATCCGATCGGCAACGACGGCTGTAACGCGCTGGCCTTCTCGCCGACGCTGGAAGCGCGGCCGACGACCAACGTCGCCGACAGCCCCTCGGGCCTGGACGTCAACCTCCACATCCCCCAAAACGAAGATCCCAACGGCACCGCGGAGGCCCATCTCGACGATACCGTGGTGACCCTGCCGGAGGGCCTCGTGGTCAACCCCTCCTCGGCCAACGGCCTCGACGGCTGCAGTCCAGCGGAGGTCGGCCTGCACGCCCAGCCCCCGGCAACCTGCCCCGACGCATCGAAGCTCGGCACCGTCTCGATCGAGACCCCCGTGCTCGACCACCCCGTGCCCGGCTCCGTCTACATCGCCGACCCCTACGACAACCCCTTCAACTCCCTTCTCGCCCTCTACATCACCGTCAACGACGAACAGAGCGGAGTTACGGTCAAGCTCGCCGGCAAGGTCGAACCGGACCCCGTCACCGGCCAGCTCAAAGCGACCTTCCTCGACAACCCCCAGCTGCCCTTCGAAGACTTCCGCCTGCACTTCTTCGGCGGCGCCGGCGGCTCGCTGCGCACCCCCGCCACCTGCGGGACGTACTCGACCACCTCCTCGCTGACTCCCTGGTCGGCGCCGGACTCCGGTCCTCCCAGCACCCCTTCGGACAGCTGGGCGATCGAACAGGGCCCCGGCGGCAGCTGCGCCAACAGCCCTGCCGAGCTGCCGAACGCGCCGAGCTTCGATGCCGGCACGATCAGCCCGATCGCCGGTGCGACCAGCCCGCTGGTCGTCAACCTGCGCCGCCAGGATGGCTCCCAGCAGTTCTCCTCGCTGCGCCTGACCCCGCCCCAGGGCCTGGTCGGCAAGCTGGCAGGCATTCCCGCCTGCTCCGAGGATGCCCTGGCCGCCGCGGCGGCGAAGTCCGGACGCTCCGAGGAAGCCTCGCCGTCTTGTCCCCAGGCCTCCTACGTCGGCAGCGTCATCGCCTCCGCCGGTGCCGGCCCCGCCCCCTACAACGCCCCTGGTCGCGCCTACCTCTCCGGCCCCTACAAAGGCGCTCCCCTGAGCCTGGCGATCATCACCCCGGCCACCGCCGGGCCCTTCGACCTCGGCACGATCGTCGTCAAAACGGCGCTCTACGTCGACTCCAAGACCGCCCAGATCACCGCGGTCGCCGACCCGATCCCCTCGATCCTGCAGGGAATCCCGCTCGACGTGCGCTCGGTGCAGGTGAAGATGGATCGGCCCGACTTCACCCTCAACCCGACCAGCTGTGAGCCCTCGGTCTTCGGCGGGACGCTGATGTCGACCCTGGGCCAGACGACACCGCTGCAGAGCCGCTTCCAGGTAGGGGAGTGCGGCCGCCTCGGCTTCAAACCGCAGATGACCCTGAGTCTCAAGGGCGGCACCAAGCGCGGCAAGTACCCGGCCCTGACCGCGGTCCTCACGTCCCGCCCCGGCGATGCCAATCTGGCCTCGATCTCCGCCGCCCTGCCGCACTCGGAGTTCTTGGCCCAGGAGCACATCCGCACCGTCTGCACCCGGGTCCAGTTCGCCGCCGATCAGTGCCCGGAGGCGGCGATCTACGGCACGGCCACCGTTGCTACGCCGCTGCTGGACTACCCACTCACCGGTCCGGTCTACCTGCGCAGCTCCGACAACCAGCTGCCCGACCTGGTCCCCGATCTCAGGGGCCCGGCCTACCAGCCGATCAAGATCGAGGCCGCGGGGCGCACCGACTCGCTGAAGGGCGGCATCCGCAACACCTTCGATTTCCTCCCCGACGCACCCTTCACGAAGCTCACCCTGCAGATGCAGGGTGGCAAGAAGGGTCTGCTGGTCAACTCCAAGAACATCTGCCAGAGCGCCAACCGGGCGACGGTCAAATACGGCGCCCACAATGGGCTCGCACTGGAATCACGCCCAGTGCTGCGGGTGATCGGCTGCCCGAAGCAGGCCAAGAAGAAGGCCAGCGAGCGCCCCCAAAAGCGCCACGCCGGGTAGACGGAGCAAGCCCCGAGATATGAGCCTCGGCCAAAGGCACAGCCGCCTCAGAGGCGGCTGTGCACTCCTCGCGACCCTCCTGATCGCGTTGAGCGCCGGCCCGAGCGCCGCCGGCGCCGCCGGCCCGCCGGTGATCGGCGAGGTCTGGGCCTCCTCGGTCTTCTCGGGCTCGGCGCGCCTGAACGCCAAGATCAACCCCAATGGCCTGGCCACCGGCTACCACATCGACTACATCGCCAAGGCCCTCTACGACGCCAACCTGGCGGCTGCAAAAGACCCCTTTACCGCCACCTCTCGCACGCCGCCGGCAAGTGAGTCCAACATCGGCGCCGGCAGCGCCGAGCTGAGCGTCTTCCAGCAGCCCTCTCTCAGCCCCGACACCGCCTACCGCTACCGCTTTGTCGCCAAAAACTCCTCGGGCACCATGACCTCGGCGACCTTCAACCTCGCCACCCAGGCCACCGGTGGGCCGATCCTGCTCGACGGTCGCGGCTGGGAGATGATCAGCCCGATCGACAAGAACGGCGGCGAGGTCTCCCCGCCTGGAGCTCTGGCCGGAGGCGGCGCACTGCAGGCCGCCGCGGCCGGCGGCGCGATCACCTATGGCTCGGCCGCCTCCTTCGGCGCCGGCGCCCAGGGGGCGGCGACGGCCTCCCAGTACGTCGCCACCCGCACCGCTTCGGGCTGGGCCACCGAGAACATCACCACCCCCCTCTACTCCGCCACCTACAACACCTCGAGCGAAGGCGTCCCCTACCAGCTCTTCTCCGCCGATCTGGCCCGGGCGCTGCTCTTAAACGGTCGTCACTGTCGCGGCGAAGGGAGCGATTGCGCGGTCCCCAACCCACCCCTGGCCGGCAGCGATGCGCCGGCCGGATACCAGAACTACTACCTGCGCGAGGGCGGTTCTCTCACCGCTCTGCTGGGCAACGCCAACTCCGGCTTCCTCGAGCTCGAGCCCAAAGCCTTCGAGCTGCGCCTTGCGGGTTCCTCGGCCGACCTGCGCCAGGCGGTGCTTTCAACCTGCGCTGCTTTGGCCTCCAACGCGACAGAGGTGGCGCTGGGGGAAGGCTGCGACCCGGCCCAGGCCAATCTCTACCTGTGGTCTGCTGCGAGCGGGCTGACCTTGGTCAACGTCCTGCCCGCCCAGAGCCAGGGCACGCCGGGGGCGATGCTGGGCGCCCAGTCGGGGGCAATCTCTGCCGACGGCTCCCGCACCTACTTCGCCGAGGGCGCCAACCTCTACCTGCGCGAAGGCGCCACCACCAAGCAGGCCGACGAAGCAGCCGGAGGAGGGGGGGCGTTCGAGACGGCAAGTGCCGACGGCACCGTCGCCTACTTCACCAAGGCCGGCCACCTCTGGCGCTATCTCGCCGCCGGGGCGGGTTCGGCGATCGACCTCACCCCCGCCGGCGGAGTCCTCGGCGTGCTCGGTGCCTCCCAGAGCGGCGCCGTCGTCTACTACCTGACCTCGAGCGGTCTCTTTCGCTGGAACGGCAGCGCCACCAAAGTGGCCGACTCGGCCGACGCCGCCAACTACCCGCCGACTGTCGGCACCGCCAGGGTCAGCCCCGATGGCGGCAAGCTCTTGTTCGTCTCTACCCCGGCGCTGACCGGCTACGACAACAAGGACCTCAACACCGGCCTGCTCGACTCCCAGGTCTACCTCTACGACGCAGGCGGCGCCGGCAGCCTCACCTGCGTCTCCTGCAACCCGACCTTCGCGCGGCCGATCGGCCCCTCCACGATCCCCGGCGCGCTCGCCAACGGCAGTGCTCCTGGCTCCACGCAGATCTATAAGCCCCGCGTCCTCTCCGCCGATGGGCGTCGGGTCTTCTTTGGATCCGGCGATGCGATCGGATCGGCGGATACCAACAACGAGCCCGATGTCTATGAGTGGGAGGCCCAGGGCTCGGGTACCTGCACTCGGGCGGGAGGCTGTGTTGCGCTGATCTCCTCCGGCAAGGGCGACGGCCCTGCCACCTTCATCGATGCCTCCGCCGACGGCGCCGATGTCTTCTTTACCACCGACGGCTCTCTGGTCTCCGCCGACCCCGGCTCGGTCGACCTCTATGACGCCAGGGTGGGCGGCGGCTTCGCTGTCCCCCAGCCACCGCTCTCCTGCCTGGGCGATGCCTGCCAGCCACTGCCCCCCGAACCGGTCGATCCGACCCTCACCACCCTGCTCTCGGGCCCAGGCAACCCCTCGGTGCGCTACCCGGGAAGCTCCAAAAAATGCAAGAAGAGCTACGTGCTGCGCAAGGGAAAGTGCGTCAAGAAAAAGAAGAATGCCAAGAAGAAGACCGCCAAGCGAGGTAGCGGCCGATGAGGCGTGTTTGCCTGATCGCCAGCCTCGCCGTCTGGGCTTCGCTGCTCGCCAGTACCTCCGCCCAGGCCGCCGTCCCCACCCTCGGTCCGCCCTCCGCCACCAACCTGCAGGGCGTCTCGGCGCTCTTGAAGGGCACGGTCGACCCCGAAGGGCTGGCGACGACCTACCGCTTCGAATACTCCAGCGCCCCCAGCTTCGCCGCGCCGACGAGCACGCTCGTCTTCCCGGCTGGGCAGGGCACCGATCCCCGCCCTGCCCGGGCAGCGATCTCCGGCCTTGCCCCCAGCACCACCTACCATTACCGCCTGGCGGCCGCTAATTCCTCGGGCACCACCACTTCGTTGCCCGCCTCCTTCACCACCGCCAAAGGCTTCGGCTTCCTACCTGGCTCAGAAGGCTTCGCGGTCGCTGCGATCGCCGAGGGCGGCGGCGGTGCCTCGGGCCCCGGCGCCCACCCCTACCAGCTCTCCTTTGTGATCGGCCTCAACAAAGGCGGCGAATTCGAGGACCAGCCCGGGGCGATCTTCGGCGACGGCGACCTGCGCGACCTGCGGATCGAGGCCCCGCCGGGGCTGATCGTCAACCCGGCCGCTCTGCCCAAGTGCGGCCTGGCCGAATTCCATACACCACGCGTCTCCCCCTATGAAGCCTCCAGATCGGGCGAGAGCTGCCCCGATCGTACCCAGCTCGGCACGGTAGAGGTTCAGGCCAGCCTGGAAGGCGGCAAAAGCCGCCGCTTCGGGCTCTTTAACCTCGAGCCGGCTCCCGGCATCCCAGCCCAGCTCGGCTTTGCGCCCTTCGGATCGCCGGTGATTTTGAACGAGGGCCTTCGCCCCAACCCCGATGGCTCCTATGTCATGACCCTGGAAGCCAACAATGTGCCCCAGGCCCTGGATCTCCACGGTCTCTCCGTAGTCCTCTGGGGGGCCCCCTGGGCCATCTCCCACAACCCCGAACGCGGCAACTGCCTAAACGAGGCCGAGCCCGACTTTCCCTGGGCCAAATGTTCGGTCGGGTTGGGAGAGAAGCTCGCCTACCTGACCATGCCCCACCGCTGCTCCGGCAACCTCGCCTTCAGCGCCGCCGCCGGCTCCTGGCAGCAGGGCGCCGCGGCCCCCGCCATCGCCACTGCCCGCGACGACGCCGGGGCGGCGGTGGCGATGGGTCCCTGCACGGGCTTTCCCTTCGCCCCTCAACCGCTCGCCCAGCTGACCGACACCAAGGCCTCCTCCCCTTCTGGCTACAACTTCCAGCTGACGGTCGACAACACCAACCTCACCGACCCTGGCCGGCGAGCCCCGGCGCCGGTCAAGACGGTGAGCGTCGTGTTGCCCAACGGGGTGACGATCAACCCCTCGGTGGGAGCGGGACTCAGCACCTGCTCGCCGGCCCAGTTCGCTGCCGAGTCGGCTTTCTCGGCGCAGGGCGCCGCTTGCCCCAACGCCGCAAAGCTCGGCGACTTCACGGTCCGCTCGGCGCTCTTTGCCGATCTCCTGGAAGGCTCGGTCTACCTCGCCAGCCCCTATGAAAACCCCTTCGCCAACCTGGTCAGCGTCTATCTGGTCGCCAAGCTGCCCTCGCGGGGCGTACTGGTAAAGCTCCCGGGGCGGATTGACCCCAATCCCAGCAACGGCAACCTTGTGGCGAACTTTGACGGCCTGCCACAGCTGCCCTATTCAGAGCTGAACCTCACCTTCCGCACCGGCCAGCGCGCCTTCTTGATCACCCCGCCGGCCTGCGGGGCGGCCAACACCACGACCACGCTTTTGCCCTGGGCGGGAACGGGCGTGGCGCAGGCAACCACCGCGACCCAGATCAAAACCGGCATCGGTGGCGGCCCCTGCCCGGCCGGGGCGCCTCTCTTCAACCCCGACGTCCTGGCCGGCGGCGTCAACTCCAACGTCAACTCTTACACCCCTTACTTCATCCACATCGCCCGCAAGGACACCGAAGCGGAGATCACCTCCTACTCATTGGTGTTGCCCAAGGGCATCACCGGCAAGCTGGCCGGGATCCCCTTCTGCTCGGAGGCGGCGATCGCTGCCGCGCGAGTCAACCGCGGCTTTGCGGAGGCCACCAATCCTTCCTGCCCGGCGGCCTCCAAAGTCGGCCACACCGACTCCGGCTACGGGGTCGGCAGCTCGCTGACCTACGCCACCGGTCAGGTCTACTTGGCCGGACCCTACAACGGCCGGCCCCTCTCCCTGGTGGCGATCAACCCGGCCACGGTTGGGCCCTTCGATCTCGGCACGATCGTCGTCCGTTCGGCCTTCTCGGTGGACCCCCGCACCGCCCAGCTGCAGATCGACTCCAAGGCCTCGGACCCGATCCCCCACATCCTCGGCGGCATCCCGATCCACCTCCGCGACCTGCGCATCTACATGGACCGCCCCAACTTCACCCACAACCCCTCGAGCTGTGAGGCCTCCAGCCTGATCTCCACGCTGGGCGGCTCGGGCGCGAACTTCGCCACCACCGCCGATGACACCATCGCCACCACTCAGCGCCACTTCCAACTTTTGAACTGCCTCACGCTCGGCTTCAAGCCCAAGCTAGGGGTGCGCCTGCGTGGCTCCAGCCGCCGTGGCGGCTACCCCGAACTGCGCGCCACCTTCGCTGCCCGCGGTCCCCAGGACTCCAACCTCAAGGAAATCACCGTCTCCTTGCCCAAGTCGGAGTTCCTTGCCCAAAACCACATCAAGGGCATCTGCACCAAAGTCCAGTTCAACGCCGACCGCTGCCCGGCCGATTCGGTCTACGGCTCCGCCGTTGCCTATACGCCGCTCTTCGACGAGCCGCTGCGCGGCGATGTCTACCTGCGCTCCTCGGCGCACAGGCTGCCCGACCTTGTCGCCTCCCTGCACGCGGGGGAGATCAAGATCATCTTGGAGGGCGAGATCGGCCCGACCAAACAAGGGGGCATCGAGACCTTCTTCGCCGAGCTGCCCGACGAGCCGCTGGACAAATTCACGATGACCCTGCACGGCGGCAGGCGCGGGCTCTTGCAGAACTCTTATGACATCTGCAAGGAGCCGCCGCTGGCCACGGTCAAAGCACTCGGGCAGAACAACATCGGCGCCCAGTTCACGACCACGCTTAGGGGCCAGTGCAAGGGCAAGGCAAAAAAGAAGGCAAAGCGAGGGAGGCGATGAGGATGACCAGGAGGATCGCGGTGCTTTGCATCGCGGCGTTGGGGCTCGGCGCCGCGCCGGCCCAGGGCGCCTTCGACGATCCGCTCACGATCTTTGCCCCCGTCGGCCCAGGCGCCACCCCCGCCATTGGCTTCAGCGACCCCTGCGGCCTGGCGGTGGATGCCGCTGGGAACTTCTACGTGGCCTCCTATTACAACCGCGCCTTCTACTCCTACCTCCCCTCGTTGGGCTTCCGCAGCCAACTCCTCAATACCGCCTCCCTGCAGGGTCCCTGCGGCCTCGCCGTCGACTCCACCAACCGGGTCTATGCCAACAACTTCCACCAGGGCGTCTTTCGCTACGGTGCCTCGCCGGTTTTTGGCCCCGGCACCGGGATCGACCCCGGCCCGGCCACCGGTATCGCCGTCGACCCGGCGACCAACAGCCTCTACGTCAACCGCCGCGATCACCTCGCCATCTATGACTCCTCCGGGGCCGGCGCAGGCACGATCGGGACCGGCGGCAATCTCCTCGACGCCTTCGGGGTTGCGGTCTCCCGCCACTCCCTGGCCCTCGGGCGCATCTACGTCCCCGATGCCGGCACCGACACCGTCAAGATCTTTGACCCGCTGGTTTCCACCACCACCCCGGTGGCCACCATCAGCGGCCCCCCGGGGGGCTTTAACTCCCTGGTCGACTCGGCGATCGCCATCGACAATGTCAGTGGCACCGTCTATGTCGCCGACCAGGTCGGCTCGCGCCAAAGCGAGCGCCCGGAATCGATCGTCTACGCTTTCGACGCCACCAACGCCTACAAAGGCCATCTCAAATACAACGTCATCGACGGCGCCCCGGTCGGGCTGGCGGTCGATAACTCAGCCGGCGCCAACCAGGGCCGCGTCTACCTAACCTCCGGTAACGGTGAAAATGGTGCCGTCTACATTTACCCGCCCGGCGCGCCGACCTTCTCCGCGGTGCTGCCGGTGTCCTTCGCCACCCCGAGCACGAGCGGCTCGAGCGCCAAATCGACGAAAGGCCTGGGGGGGAGCGCGGAGAGCTCTTCCTCTCCCACCGCCGCCGCCTCGGAGACCAGCCAAAAAGGCAACGTCCTCCTCGACGTCAACGGCGACCTTTCCCCCCAAAGGCTCCCCCGCAAAGGCGCCGCCCCGATCTCGGTCTCCGTCGGCTGGCAGATCGCCACCACCGACGGCGCTCCGCCTCCGAAGCTAAAGACCCTGAAGATCGAGATCAACCGGGCCGGCCGCTTTGATCTCGAGGGCCTGCCCACCTGCCCCTACGCCAAGATCCAACCGGCAAATACCTCTCGGGCCCTTGCCAACTGCAGGGAGGCTCTAGTGGGAAGAGGAAGCTTTCAAGCCCTGATCGCCCTTGCGGGCCAGGAAAGCTACGTCGCCTCCGGCCAGATGCTGATCTTCAACGGCCTCCAGGGCAAGAAGCCGGTCCTGCTCGCCCAGATCTACTCCCCGCGTCCCTTTGCCAACTCCTTCGTGATCACCTTCAAGCTCGCGGAGATCGACAAGGGCCGCTACGGGAGCGCCTTGACCGCGACCCTGCCGCCGGCGCTTAGGGACTGGGGCTCGCTGACGGAAATCCAGATGCGCTTGAAGCGCATCTTCGGCTATGAAGGCGCGAGGCACAGCTTCCTCTCTGCTGGCTGTCCTGCGCCGAAGGGGTTCACCGAAGCGCCCTTCCCGCTGGCGCGGACGAGCTTTTCTTTCATCGGTGGCTACAGCCAAAGTCTGACCTTGACGAGGAGCTGCAGGGTGCGTGGGTAGGAGGACGCTTCTGTTAGTCACCAATTCAAGGAACTGGTTCGCCCAGTTGCCCAAGGTCTACCGTTTGGAAAGAGGGGAAACTACACATACCTGACATCACGGTATTCACGAGAAATAACACCATTGTAAACCCAGTCTAGGAGGCGTCAGAAGATGAAGAAGGTACTATTGCTAGTGGTAGTAGTGGCTGCGCTTGTTGTTCCGGCGAGTGCTAGTGCGTATAGTACGTGGACGATCGGTGGATCGCCGATACCGGAAGGGTTCACCATCGGGGAAGAGTATGAAGGCAACTTCAGCTGGCTGAACTCAGAAGGCAAACCCGCCTTTGTCTGCAAAGTCAAGCTGGGGATCAATGCGAAGACCGAAGGCGGCTCCCAGCAGGCCTGGGTCTCGAAGTTCGAGAGGAAAGCCTCCGACTGCTACGGGCAGTGGGGCTACCAGAGCTGTGTCGTCAACACGATGACGAACAACTTCTCCTCGGGATGGAACGTCGCGCTGAACGCCGGCACGCCGCAGCTCTCGAGCCCCGCCGGGTTCGTCGAAATCGCCGACACGTTCGTCAACCCCGGTTCTTGCCCGACCACCGGGAAAACCGCCAAATGGGGAGCGAGCACGCCTCTGAGCCTGGTCCCGACCGTTGATAAAAACGGCAACATCACTCAGATCGCGCTGGAAGGTAAAACCGAACAGGGCATCGTCAACTACACGTTCGGACCGCTTACCCGCGTGAGCAGCTTTCCTTACGCGCTGGGGATCAACTAGCTGGTTTTGGTCGTGAAGGGCAGGGGCCGCCGTTCTGGCGGTCCCTGCCGTTGTGATCCTCTGCTTCTAACCGGCGAATGCTCCGGTGAGAGGGAGGTGATGCCCAGCTCCCCCGCTGCGGCTCACCGTTTCCACTTGTAAACGTCGCCATCTGTCGTTAGGCTGCCCCTGGGCGCTTGGGGAGGCGCTCAGCATCTGAGATGCAATGGCGAGGGGCGCAGATCGCTCAGAGTTCGCACTTGTCTCACCGCATTTCCTACTAAGGAGAGAGACATGGCTATTGCCATCGCGCGTGAGGAGCGCTTCGGCTCTGAGGCAAGTATCCGGGAATTTCAGCGTCTTGTCATCGAGCTGGAGGGCAAGCTGGACTTCCTCGCTGCCGAGGGGCTGGAGGCGATGCGGGGAAGGATGCCCAGCTGGATCTCGGAGGAACGCGTGATCTGGCAACAGATCGGCGAGTGCATCCGGGGATCTCTGCGGACCGAGTGGGCGGCCTTCCGCGACGGGGTGCTGCCGGGCCGCTTGCCTGACATCGACGCGACGATGATCGTGATGGCGGCCCGGGTCGGGGACCTGGCGTCGTTGCAAACCGGCTACCGCTTTGCCCAGATGGCCCTCTGGGGCTCCTGGTTTGAGCTGGTCGAGGCCTCGGTACCTGAGGAGCGCATGAAACGCGAGCTCCTGCGGCATGGCTCGCAGTACTTCTTCCAGTACGCCGACTTGGTCAGCCGCTACATGGCGGAGGGCTATCAGCGCGGCGTGGAGAGGGCCGCGGCCAGCGGCGAGCATCACCGCTTCCAGGCGATCAACAGCCTGCTCGAAGGCGGCGACCCCCTTGGACACTCGCACGTCAACGTCGACCTCAACCAGCACCACATCGGGCTGGTCGTTTGGGGTGAGAAGGGCGACGAGGCGGTGCGCCGGCTCGGCACAGAGCTCAAGCGCCACCCTATGCTGACGCTGCGCCTGCAGAACAACTGGTGGGGCTGGCTCAGTGGCATTCGTCCACTCGATTCCCCTCAGGAGCACGCACTGCAGGCCTTTGACGCCGGCGCCGGGATCAGGATCGCCTTCGGCCTCGAGGGCTATGGTGAGCCGGGCTTTCGCGCCACCAACCATCAAGCGCTTCGAGCGCAATGGGTTGCCCCCTCTGGCACGGCGATGATCCACTACGAGGATGTCGCGGTCGAGGCGCTGGCGACCGAGACGCAGAGCGACGCTCGCGCCTTCGTGCGACATGAGCTGCGTGGAATCGACGACTCCTCGAGCTCCTCGGAGCGCTTGCGCAAAACTCTGGATGCATATTTGGCGGCAGAGCTGAACGCCGCCTCGGCCGCCGCCGCCCTCGGCGTCCACCACCAGACGGTGGCCAACCGCCTGCGCACGATCGAGGAGCGGCTCGGCCACCCCGTGGGCCCCCGCCACCTGGAGCTGGCGATGGCACTCCGCCTCTGGGCCTGCCTGGCCCGCGAGGGTTCTTAGCCACCTTCGCCCTCCAATTCGCAGACCCTACGAGTCGTCGGCCGCAATGTTCGGCCTATCTGTGTGGAGGACCTGAGTTTCGGTGGCCACACTCGTTTCTTCTATAAGGGAAAAGAACGCGGCGCGATCGCGGTGTCGGAGACAGCGAAAGGTCAGCTCGGATGGGAAGGCAAGCGATCGAGGGGAGAGGCGATGCCGTGCGCCTCGTCGTCGTGCAGTCGCCAGGCGGCGATTTCGACCGCCTTGCCCTGGAACTGGTGGCCTGCCTCGATGCGCTCGCTATTAGCGTGCGCGAGCAACTGCGCGAGACGCTGCCCAAGTGGATGGCCGGCACCATCTTCGCCGAGGAGGAGATCTTCGGCTTCATCCGCGCCAGCCTCTCCGCCCAGCTGTTCGGGTTCCGCAAAGGGATCTTCCCTCAGCACTGCTCGGCCGTCGACATAGCCGGCGCCCAAGCGGTGGCGGAAGTAGGGGAACTGAGGTTGCTGCTGAGCGGCTACCGGATCGCCCAGATGAGCCTCTCCGATGCCTGGCTGCTGCTGGTCGAGCGCTCGGTCGTGGACCCGGGGGAGCGCCAGCGGATGTTGCGGCATGGCTCCGAGTACTTCTTCCGCTACGCCGGGGCGCTCAGCGACTACGTCACCGACGTCTACCAGCGTCAACTGGAACAGGCCGTGCGCAGCGGTGAGCAGCGACGGTTCCAGGTAATCCGCGCGCTGCTGCAGGGCGAATCGCTGGGCGCCTCCCAGCTCGACGTCGACCTCGAGCAGCATCACATCGCCGTGATCGCCTGGGGGCAGGGCGCCGAGGCGGGGGCGCGGGAGCTGGCGACGGCGCTGGGCCGGCCGCTGGTCGCGATCGGGCCGCTGAACAGGATCTGGTGGGGATGGATCAGCGGCGCCCGGCCATTGACGTCGACGCAGGAGCGCGACCTCAAGCACTTCCGCCCGATCGCCGGGCTGTCGCGACTGGCGCTCGGGCTGGAGGCGCTGGGGGAAGCCGGCTTTCGTGCCAGCAACCGGCAGGCGCTGCGGGCTCGTTGGGTCAGCCGCGGCGGCGAGGAGCAGGTGGTCCACTACGCCGACGTCGCGGTCGAGGCGCTGGCCAGCGAGAACGGCGAGGACGCCCATGCCTTCCTCACCCACGAGCTGTCCGGGATCGAGGACGACTCGACCGCCTCGCAGCGTATCCGCGAGACGATCGTCGCCTACTTCGCCGCCGATCACAACGCGGCCTCGGCTGCCGCTGCACTCGGTATCCATCACCAGACGGTTGCCAATCGCCTGCGCGTCGCGGAGGACCGTCTCGGCCACCCGATCGGGGCCCGCCGGGTGGAGCTGGAAACGGCTCTGCGCCTGCGCGCCTGCCTGTAGCGCGCAGCAGGCGCGCTTTCTTAGTTTCTACGAAGATTCCGGCCTCTCTTTCGGCCCATCTGGGTGGCGGCGCCGGCCCGATGGCGCGAACCTGTGCATGCCCCCGATCGGGCCATGACCGCCGCCCTTTCCCTGGGCGGCCCCTTAGTTGGCGAGCGACCCGGCCGTCGAGGTGCCCCCTCGGCGGCCGGGGGCTCTGCTTTGCCGCCCGGCCTCAGAGCGGCTCGACGCACAGCGAGAGCACTGAGCCGCGGCCGATCGCCGCGCCCACCAGCTCCAGCGGCAGCGCGAAGATCAGCGCCGGGATCGCGAGGACGACGCTGACGAAGCCGTCGAGGCGACGCTGCCAGCGCTTTGCGGCGGGTGAGGGGGTGGCGCGGCCGAGGGCGCCGAGGGCGATGTCGTGGCCGAGGGTGACGCTGTTGAGCAGGGTCTGCCAGGTGACGACGAAGCTTGCCGCCGGGGCCCAGCGCCGCGACCTCACGACCTGGTCGCGGCGGGCGACCAGGCGCCGCACCGCCTCGACCGTGAACAGATAGCGGGCGCCCCGTTCGAGGCCCGCCCAGCCTGCCTCGCCCACCCCCGCGGCGACGGCGGCTCGGTTGGCAATCCGCAGCCGCCCACCGTCGGCGAGGCGGTCGAGCTCGCGCAGCGCCTCCTCGGCATTGGCATCGGCGCCGACCACCGCGAGGCCGCAGCTCTCGCAGCGGCTGACCGGGCCGCGCTGACCGGGCTCGGCGCCGAGCCAGCCGAACAGCGGCTCGCCGCAGGCGGGGCAGGGAGGGTTCTCGGGCCCGGCACCGGCCTCGAGGGGTACTACAGGGGTTCGCTGCGTTCGGTTCATGCGCGGTAGCGTACGGCTCGTGCGGCTTGGCGAGATCATGACGAGAGGGGCTGTGGCGTGAAGAGCAAGGAGCAGATCCTCGCCTGGGAGGCACGCTGGGCGATGCCGGCAGCCCTGGCGACCCTGGCCGCGATCGGCCTCGTGATCGTCGCGATCCTCGTCGTCAGCCAAGGCAGCGCCGACGGAGACGCGGCCATGTTGCGGGAGGTCCAGCAGAACCGCGGCGATCATCTGCTGGCCAGCATCCTGCAGGCGATCGGAGTCGGCTTGCTGGCGGCGCCGCTCTACTTCCTCTTCCGTGCCGCCCAGGCGCGCAGCCCGAAGGTGCTGGGGATGATGGTCGGCCTCGTCGTCGCCGGACCGCTGTTCCTTGGTGTGCTGGCAATCCTCAGCGGCTTGTCCACCTTGCACGCCGCCAGCGACTTCGCCGCGATGGGGGTTCAGGGAACGGGCGACAGCGCCAACGAGATCGCCAAGGACGCGGTCAACGAAGCGCCGCTGTACCCGGTCGCCTTTGCCTTCGGGATCGCCGGCCCGCTCAGCTTCGCGATCGCGATGTTCTACACGGCAACGCAGGCGATGCGGACCGGCCTGCTGACCCGCTTCTGGGGCTCGCTGGGGATGGCGCTCGGCGCCGTCTCTTTCCTCTTCTTCCAGTTCACCCTGCTCTGGTTCGTTTACCTCGGCATCCTGCTGCTCGGCCGCGTACCTGGCGGCAAACCGCCCGCCTGGGCGGCAGCCGAAGCGATCCCTTGGCCCACCCAGGGCGAGAAAGCGGCCGCTGAAATGATGCCTCCGCCGAGCTCTGAGGAGTTGGAGCCGAGCGACCCCGGCGAGCCGCGCCGCAAGCGCAAGCAGCGCGACTAACCGAGCGGGTTCAGCCCGGGCGGTGCCTCGGTCTGCTGGGCCGCCGCAACCTGCTTGCGGTGGGTGCGGATCTCGCTCATGATCCGCTCCAGGCGGGCCTCCTGGGAGGTGTCGACATGGTTCATCGCGGCGGCGACACCGGGGTGGATGGCGGCGATCCGCTCGTGCATGGCCTGGGCGACGGCCCGGTAGGTCGGGTGGCCCTCGCGGCCGGAGCGCAGCTCGATCAGGTGCATCGCCTCGCGGGCATTGAGGTCGAGGGTGTAGCGGATCCGGTAGGCGAGGCTGAGCGCGTAGGGCGCCTGCTCGTGCAGGCCCGCCTCGACCAGCCGCTCGTACTCGCGCCGCGAGATCTCCAGCGCCCGCTCAAATTCGTCGCCGGCGCCGGCCTCGACCACCTCGTCGGGGACGCCGGCGCCGAGGTCGGGGCTGAGCCGCTGCCACTGGCAGGTCAGCATCCGGTGGCGCTGCAGGTCGCGGAAGGCGCCGTAGTCGGAGACGATCTCGAAGCGGTAGCGCAGCGCCTCGAAGCCGCGGCCGGGCCGGTGGCGGCGGTTAGCCCGCTCGCCGACCATCGCCCCCAACAGCTCGGCCCGCTCGTTGCGGTCGAGGACGTCGATGCGGGCGAGGATCTCGGTCTCCGGTGCGCTCGCCGCCTCGAACAGGCAGGACGCCAGCAGGTTCTCTTCGCTGCCGTCGACATGGACCAGCTCCACCGACGGGGTGTCGCCGCCGCCACGCCGGTCGAGGCCCAGCCGTGCGACCCAGCGCTCGGTCCGCTCGCGCCGCGCCTGCAGGTA
The DNA here is from genome assembly GCA_036009365.1 of Solirubrobacterales bacterium. GTDB lineage: Bacteria > Actinomycetota > Thermoleophilia > Solirubrobacterales > 70-9 > VAYN01. The sequence goes on along the minus strand of DASYLY010000101.1, from coordinate 10,179 downwards.
GGAGACCCACTCGCCGCCGCGGTCGGGCCGCTCGACCCTGGAGACGAAGCTCGGCATCACCTGCTGCAGCTCGCCCAGGATCATGCCGCCGTACTCGCGCGCCTCTGGCAGCGGCGATGCCATCAGCCGCAGGATCATCTGCTCGTAGGCCTGGCCGGAGGCGTAGATGCCGACGTGGCTGAGCGTCGCCGCCGGCAACAGGCCGCGCATCAAGTCGAGCGCCTTGGCCCGGATCGAGCGCTGCCAGGCGCCCTCGGGCTCGCCGTCGCCGCGCTGCCAGCGCTCGGCGGCCCAGGCCTCTACCTGGCGCAGCGAGCGCGAGTAGACCGCGAACAGCTCGTCCATCGCGGCCGCGAACTCGGGGCCGAGGTCGTCGCCACGGTAGTAGCGGTAGCCGCCGCCGGGCAGCGGCTGGTCGTAGGGGATGTAACGGGTCGACTGCTCCAGGTAGGCGGCGAGGCGGCCGCGCTGCAGCAGCTTCGTCATCACGTTGCTGACCCACTCGCAGGCAACGTGGGCGCCGCCGACCTGGGCGATCGAGTCGTCCCCGTAGCCGAGGAAGACGCGCTCGTACAGCTTCGCCGCGCGCTCTCCCTCCTCTTCGTCGAAGGGCCGCCCGGCGGCCGGGGAGTCGGCGGCGAACTCTTCGAGGAAGAGGCGCCTGACCGTCCCCGAATAGCGCGAATAGCGGGCAAAAAGAGCCCCCTTGACCGTCTCCGGCAAGTTGACCAGGGCGAATACGGGCCGATCGAGGTTAGTGAAGTGAGGAGCGAGGATCGCTCGCTCCTCGGGGCTGAATTCCTCGACCGGGTAGCGCACTCGGCGCATCGTAGTGGTGGCCGGAGACGGGCAGGTCTTAGGCCGGTCCTCTGCGGGTATTGTCCGCTCACCTACCTAATTTCGATGACAGGAAAGCCACCCTCACCCATCCCTGCGAGCCGCCGCCCGATCGGCGTCGGCTTTCTCATCGCCGGCCTGGTCGCGACCGGGGCGGGTCTACTGGCGCCCTTGCTGCTCGGCTCGTTCTCGGATCGCCAGGCCCTGCTCCTGGCCTTGGTCGAGGCCCTGTGCCTGGTCGTCGTCGCGGTCGGCGTCCTGCTGCTGTCGCGGCGGCTGCGTGCCAGTCACCAGGCGCTCTGGGCGCTGGCCCGCCGCGACGAGCTGACTGGGGTCGGCAACTACCGCGCTCTGCACGAGCGATTGGAGGAGGAGATTGGCCGCCACGCCCGTCGCTCGCGCGAGCTCGCCCTGATCCTGCTCGACCTCGACGGCTTCAAGCAGGTCAACGAGCGCCACGGTCACCTGCGGGGAGACGAGCTGCTGGCTGAGATCGGGGCGGCACTGCGCGAGACGGTGCGAGCGGAAGACTCGGTCTTCCGCCAGGGCGGCGACGAGTTCGCGGTGATCGTTCCCGAGACCGGCGCCGAAGGTGCCGACGAAGTGGCGGCGCGCCTACGCGAGCGGATCTGCGCCTGCGTCCTCGACGGCGACGAGAGCGTCTCCGTCTCAGCCACCACGGGCCTTGCGATCTACCCTGCCGACGGCACCGACCCCGAGGAGTTGCTCGGCGTCGCCGACCGCGACCTCTTCGCCTCCAAGCCGGGCGATCGCATTGCCTGAGCGCTCAGGCGGGCGGGAACTCCATCAGCTCGACCCGGTGGCCGCCGGGGGCGATGACGACGACGCGGGGGGACCCCCAGTGGTTGCGGCGGGGGTCGAGCTCGAAGCCGCGCCCGCGCAGGCGATCGAGGGTCGGCTCGAAGTCGGGGACGACGATGGCCAGGTGGCCGCGCGGCGCCGCGGTCGGGTGCTCCTCGGGCATCAGGTGGATTTGGGTTCCCTCACGTTCGAGCCAGGTGAACTCGGCCAGGGTGGTGGGCGGCTCGACCCGCGCGAAGCCGAGCAGCTCGAACAGCTCGGCGGCGCGCTCGACGTCAGCGGGGGCGATCTCGATCCCGACGTGATGAAGCGTCATAGAAGAAGGGATAGCAGGGCGGCGATCACGACAATCGCCGTCGACCAGGTGACCGCCTCCGCGGTGATCTCCATGTCGAGCCCGTAGGCGTGGGCGATGACCAGGGAGTTGAGGCCAGAGGGCATCGCCGAGAGCAGCCGGTAGGCGGCGGGGAGGTCGATCAGCGGTGCCGCCAGCAGCATCAGCAGGGCGGGAACCACGGCCAGTCGGGAGACGAGCGCGACCATCACCGGCCTGCTCAGCGGCGGCGGTATCGGCAGCTCGCCGTGTTCGGCGTTCTCGGCCAGGGTGGCGCCGACGGCGAAGAAGCCGATCGGCAGGATCGCCACGATCAGGACCTGGGAGAGGTCGACCAGCAGGTCGGGCGCCAGCGCCTCCGGGGCCAGCAGCCCCGCGATCGCCGCGTAGAGCGGCGGGTTGCGGGTGAAGAAGGCGCCGACCCGCTGGCGCGGCGTTTCGCCGGCCTTGGTGCCGAAGGCGGCGCCGACCGCGAAGGCGCCGAGCAGTAGGCAGGGGCCGGTGACGAGGACGTCGTAGAGGACCGCGGTGGAGAGCTCCTCGCGGCCGAGCAGCGCCACCGCCAGCGGGTAGCCGAGGTAGCCGGTGTTGACGCTGAGCACGGTGCAGACGACGGCGCCGACCTGGAAGCGGGGCAGCTTCAGGACCCGGCTCGACAGCCACCAGGCGAGCAGGGCGCCGAGCGAGGAGGCGACTATGCCCAGGGCCAGGCCGACCCCGTGGGCGACGTCAATCTCGGCGGCGGCGACGTTGAAGAAGATCACCGGCGGCAGCAGCACGTAGAGCAGCAACACCAGGGCGCTGCGGGCCGCATTCGCCGCGCCCTGCGGCCAGCGGCGCTCCGACCAGACGCCGACCCCCGTCGAGGCGACGATCGCCCCGGTGGTCAGCAGGACGCCCACTACTCGTAGAGAGCTTCGATCTCGGCTTCGTAGCGGCGCTCGATCGGCCGCCGTTTCAGCTTCAGCGTCGGGGTCAGCTCCTCGCCGCCGGGTGCCCACTCGCCATCCAGCACCCGGTAGCGCTTGATCTGCTCAACCCGCGACAGCCGCGCGTTGGCGCCCTCCACGGCCTTCTCGACCTCGGCCGCGACCTGCGCGTCGCCGGGCGCCAGGCCTCGCACCGCCAGGGTCTCCTGGTCGAGGGTAAGCAGGGCGACGTTGTAGGGGCGGTTGTCGCCGATCGCCACCGCTTGGGCGATCAGCGGCGTCTCCGTCTTCAGCTTCGCCTCGATCCCGGCAGGCGACATGTTCTTGCCCGCCGCGTTGATGATCAGCTCCTTCTTGCGGTCGACGATCTTCAGGTAGCCCTCCTCGTCGAACTTGCCGATGTCGCCGGTGGCGAGCCAGCCCTCGGCGTCGATCGTCTCCGCCGTGCGCTCGGGCATGTTGCGGTATCCCTTCATCACGATCGGTCCCCGCACCAGCACCTCGCCGTCGTCGGCCAGTTTCATCTCGACCCCCGGCAGCGGCGGCCCCACCGTCCCGATCCGGATCCGCCCGCTGGGGTTGAGGGTGGCGGTGGCGCTCAGCTCCGACATTCCCCACAGCTCGCAGATCTCGATCCCGATCGCGAGGAAGAACTCGATCACCTCGGGCGGGGTGGGGGCGGCGCTGACGCCGAACCACTCGACCTCGTCGAGGCCCAGCATCGCGCGGATCTTCGAGAAGACGAGCTCGTCGGAGCGCTCCCACTCGGCCTGCAGCTCGGCCGGGATGTCGCCCGTCTTGTACGCCTCGACCCAGCGTCGCCCGACCTCCACCGCCGCCGCGGTCGCCCGGCTTTTCTCTTCGTCGGCCTCGGCCGCCATCCCCACTTCCAGCGCCGCCTTCAGTTTTTCGAAGATGCGCGGGACCCCCACCCAGACGTTCGGCCTGACCTCGATCGAGTAGGCGACCATCTGACGCACGTCGGGGCAGCAGTGGAGGCAGCCGGCATAGATCATCTGGGCGTAAAGGCAGGAGCAGCGGTCCGCCACGTGGGCGCTCGGCAGGTAGGAGATCGTCCGCGGCCCGGGGGTCGGCGCGTAGACCTGGTCCACCGCCCGCCAGCTGCTCACTACGTTGTCGTGGGTCAGCTGCACCCCCTTGGGTGGGCCGGTCGTGCCGGAGGTGTAGATCAGGCAGAGCACGTCGTCGGGCTCGACCGCGCGCCAGGCCGCCTCGAAGTCGAACTCGGGGTCGCCCATCGCCTCGAGCTGCTCGAGCGAGATCGTTCCCTCGGGCGCATCGCCGTCGACCACCACCACGTGCTCGATGGTGTCGACCCGCTCGCGCGCCTCCAGCACCCGGTCGAGGAATGCCTGCTCGGTGACGACGACGCGGTTGGCGGCATCGGCGACGACGTACTCGATCTGCTCTGGCGAGGAGGTGTTGTAGACCGAGAAGCAGGTCGCGCCGAGGTGCATCGCGGCGCAGTCGGTGAGCGGGAAGGCGGGCCGGTTGACGAGCATGAATCCGACCGTGTCGCCGCGGCCGACACCCAGCGCCGCCAGTCCCGCCGCCCGCTTCTGCACCGTCGCGGCGTAGTCGGCGAAGCTCGCCTCGAAGTCGCTGTCCTTGAACCGCAGCGCCGGATCGTCGGCCCACTCCTCAGCGGTGATCTGAAACGCCTCGCACATCGTCGAGGCGGAGAGCGCGCGTGGCCGGTCAGTCATCTCGCGACCCTACCGGGGAGACGCGAAGGGTGTTGTTAGAACAGTGAGGTGCCCGCCCGCTGAGCGAACTCGACCAGCGGCTGAGGGATGACGCCGAAGAAGACGGTCGCGGCGGAAGCAAGTAGAGCCGGGCCAACCAGGTACCAACGGCGCCCGGCTTCGGGGTCGATCGGGTCGGCTTCGGGGGAGGCGCCGGCGATCGCCGGGACGGCGCCGGGAGCCTCCTGCTCGGGGCGCATCCACATCGCCGCCACCACCCGCAGGTAGTAGGCGATCGAGATCATCGTCCCGATCGCGATGAAGACCGCCAGCCAGGTGTAGTCGCCCGCGACCAGGGCCTCGATCAGGTAGAGCTTGCCGATGAAGCCAGCCGTCGCCGGCAGCCCGGCCAGGGCCAGCATCGCGATCGTTAGCGGCCAGGCCAGCAGCGGCCGCTCGGCGGCGAGGCCGCGGACGGCGCGGATGTCGTCGCCGAAGGGGGTTTCGCGCTCGCGGGCAACGATCACCGCGAAGGCGGCGAGATTCATGAAGGCGTAGGCGGCGAGGTAGAAGACGAGGGCGCTGACCCCGGCCTCGGAGACGACGACGAGGCCGCCGAGCATGTAGCCGGCCTGGGCGATCCCGGAGTAGCCGAGCAGCCGCTTCAGCGAGCTCTGGCCGAGGGCGCCGACGTTGCCGACGACGATCGAGATCGCCGCCAGGACCGCCAGGGCGGGCTGCCACTCGCTCGCCTGCGGCAGCAGGGCGACGTCGAAGAAGCGGATGAAGACGGCGAAGGCCGCCGCCTTGGTGGCGACCGCCATGAAGCCGGTGATCGGGGTCGGCGCCCCCTGGTAGACGTCGGGCGTCCACTGGTGGAAAGGGGCGATCGAGGTCTTGAAGGCGAGCCCGACCGCAACCAGGGCGATCCCGATCAGGACCAGCGGGTCGCTGACGATGCCGTTGTTGGCGACCCCCCGGGCGATCCCGTCGAAGTTGGTCGAGCCGCTGCCGCCGTAGAGAAAGGCCATCCCGTAGAGCAGCGTCGCCGAGCCGAGCGAGCCGACGATCAGGTACTTCAGCCCCGACTCCAGCGACTCGCCGCGGCGCAGGTTGGTGGCGCAGAGGATGTAGAGCGGGATCGAGAGGGTCTCGATCGCGACGAAGAAGGTGACCAGGTTTTGCGCCTGGGCCAGCAGCGTCATGCCCAGCACCGAGCCGAGAAGCAGCGCGTGGTACTCGCCGCTGCCGGCCTGCTCGGTTGCCGGCTCGCGGACCGAGAGCGAGACCGTCGCGGCGGCCATCAGGATCGCGATCAGGGTGATCGAGATCGCCAGGTCGTCGAGCCGCAGCGCCCCGCTGATCAGGTCCTTGGACTCGCCCCACTGCCAGATCAGCAGCCCGGCGGTCGTTGCCAGCGTCAGCAGGGTCAGCCCCGGGGCGCTGCGCCGCAGCGGCTTGAAGACGGCGCTCATCAGGACGATGCAGAGGCCGGCCGTCAGCGCGATGACGGGGGACATCCCCGCGTAGTCGATGTACGGGTCCTGGAAGTTCACGGCTTCTCCTTCGCTGCCGCCAGCTGCGCCTCCGGCGCCGGGCCGCCGGTGAGGGTTGCCACCGTCTGCCGCACGGTGGCGTCGGTGCGGTGCAGGATCAGCTGCGGGTAGAGGGCGAGGGCGAGGATGGCAATGACCAGTGGCGCCAGCACGACTCCGTCGCGCCAGCCAATCTCCCGTGATGCGACGCCGTCGGGCTTACGGTTGTGCATCGTCCCCTGGTAGAGGCGCAGCGCGTAGAAGGCGGACATCGCCACACCGGTGATGGCGATGAAGGCGAAGACGATCTTTTCCTGGAAGAGGCCGTTGAGGATGTAGAACTCGCCGATGAAGTTGGCCGAGCCCGGCATCGCCAGGGTTGCCAGGGCAACGACCAGGAACAGCACCGCCAGCACCGGCGCCCGCATCGCCATCCCACCCATCTGACGCAGGTCCTCGGTCCCGGTCCGCTCGACGAGGACGGCGACGATCACGAACAGCGGTGCCACGACGAGGCCGTGGTTGACCATCTGCAGGATCGCCCCGTCGGCCCCGTCGGCGCGCAGGGCGAAGATGCCGGCGGTGATGAAGCCGAGCTGGGCGACCGAGGAGTAGCCGGCGATCAGCCGCACGTTGGTCTGGGTGAAGGCCATCACCGAGCCGTAGAGGATCGAGGCCAGGGCGATCACCAGGATCACCTCCTGGAATTCCACCGTGGCGTCGGGGAAGAGCGGCAGCACCACTCGCAGGAAGCCGTAGGCGCCGACCTTCGCCAGCACCCCGGAGAAGACGACCAGGACCGGCAGCGGCGCCGCCCGGTAGGCGTCCGGCATCCAGCCGTGCAGCATGAAGGCGGGCATCTTGACCAGGAAGGCGGCGGCGAAGAACCAGAAGATCCAGCGCTGGCTCTCGGCGTCGAGGCCCTGCCGGCCCAGCTCGGCGATCGAGAAGGTGATCTGGCCGCCGTCGGCGGCGATCACTGCCGTGGCGATCGCCCCGACCAGCATCAGCAGCGAGCCGATCAGGGTGTAGACGAGCATCTTCAGGGTCGCCGAGGCGGCGCTGGGCCCGCCCTCGCGATCGCTTCCCCAGACCCCGAAGAGGAAGTAGAACGGGACCAGCATCAGGTCGAAGAAGAGGACGAAGAGCAGCAGGTCCTGGGCGATGAAGGCGCCCAGGGTGGCGGTCTCGGCGACCAGCATCAGGAAGAAGAAGAGCTGCGGCCGCTCCCACTCGCGGAAAGCGGCGAAGGCGGTGCCGCCCGCCCAGAGCAGCGTCGTCAGCAGGACCAGGAAGACGTTGAGCCCGTCGAGCCCGAGGCTGTAGTCGACGCCGAGTCCGGGGATCCAGTTGACGTCGACGGTGTCCTGCAGGCCGGAGGAGGTCGAGTCGAAGCCGATCAGCATTGAGACCGAGATGCCCAGCGTCACGAGCGCTCCCAGCGTTGCCCACCAGCCGCTCACGCGCTTCGGCAGGAAGAAGCCGACGATGCCGAAGGCCAGCGGGGTCCAGAGCAGCGAGTTGATCATCAGGCGACCAGGAGGAAGTAGAGGGCGAGACCGGCGAAGCCGGCGATCAGCAGCAGCGCATAGCTGCGCACGAAGCCGTTCTGGACGGCGCGGACGACGCCGCCGGCGCCCCGCACGGTCTCCTCGGTGCCGTTGACGAGACCGTCGACGACGACCCGCTCGAAGACCCGGTTGGCGAAGCGGCCGATCGCCAGCGCCGGCCGCACGACCAGCAGGTCGATCGCCTCGTCGAAGTACCACTTGTTGACGAACAGCGTGTAGAGCGGCCGCAGGCGCTGCTGCAGGATCGCCGGCAGCTCCGGCCTGACGACGTAGAGGTAGTAGGCGGTGCCGATGCCGACGATCGAGATGACGCCGCCGATCCCGAGGCCCTCCCAGTCGGCGAAGACCGAGGGGTGGATCTCGCTCAGCGGCGAGTCGGCGAAGACCGGCTCGAGGAACTTGCCGATCAGGTCGTCGACGCCCGGGACCTGGATCAGGCCGCCGACCAGGGCGAGGAAGGCGAGCACGGCCATCGCCGCCTTCATCGGCCAGGATCCCTCGGCGATGTGGTGCTCGGAGCCCGGGAAGCCGACGTCGGTGTCCTCCTCTTCGCCGGTCGCCGGGTTGACCGGTGCGCCATGGGGGTGGTGGACGTGGCCGGTATCGATCAGCTCCTGCGCCTCCTTGCACGGTCGGCCGGGGAGGACCCGGAAGATCAGCCGGAAGGTGTAGATCGCGGTCAGCAGCGCCCCGACGTAGCCGAGCACGGTGAAGATCACGTACATGCCGCCACGCGCGTCGGCGTAGGCGAGGATCTCGTCCTTGGAGAAGAAGCCGGAGGTGAGCGGGAAGGCCGCCAGTGCCAGGCCGCCGCAGACCATCGCGATCGAGGTGAAGCGCATCGCCTTGCCGAAGCCGCTCATCTTGTCGATGTTCTGCTCGTTCGCCATCGCCGCGATGATCGAGCCGGCGGCCATGAACAGCAGCGCCTTGAAGAAGGCGTGGGTCATGAGGTGGAACATCCCGGCGCTGTAGGCGCCGATCGAGACGCCGACGATCATGTAGCCGATTTGGCTCATCGTCGAGTAGGCAATCGCCCGCTTCAGGTCGGTCATCACCAGGGCGATCGTGCCGGCAACCAGCAGCGTCGCCAGGCCGACGAAGGCGGCGATGTCGGCGGCGGTCGGGGCGAGCACAAAGAGCGTGTGGGTGCGGGCGATCAGGTAGACGCCGGCGGTGACCATCGTCGCCGCGTGGATCAGCGAGGAGACCGGGGTTGGGCCCTCCATCGCATCCGGCAGCCAGGTGTGGAGCGGCAGCTGCGCCGACTTGGCGAAGGCGCCGACCAGCAGCAGCAGGCAGATCGCGGTCACGTTCCAGCCGTTGGTGGCGAAGACTTCAGGCGCTCTCTCGAAGACCTCGCCGTATTCGAAGCTGCCAAGTTCGCGGAAGATCAGGAAGGCGGCCAGGGTCAGGCCGATGTCGCCGACGACGTTGATCACGAAGGCCTTCATCCCTGCCTTGGTCGCGGTCTGGCGCCGGTACCAGAAGCTGATCAGCGCGTAGGAGGCGAAGCCGACGAAGGCCCAGCCGACGATCAGCAGGACGAAGTTGCCGGCCAGGACGAGCAGCAGCATCGAGAAGACGAAGAAGTTGAGGTAGGCGAAGTAGCGTCGGTAGCCCTCGTCGGACTGCATGTAGCCGAACGAGTAGAGGTGGATCAGGGTCGAGACGCCGGTGACGACGAGGACCATGAAGATCGAGAGCGGGTCGACGAAGATGCCCAGCTTGATGTCGAGGCCGCCGGCGCTGGCGTAGTCCCAGAGCGAGGAGACGTGGTGGCGCTCCTCCGGATGGTCGCCCAGTAGCGCCACCAGGGCGGCGATGCCGCAGGCGAAGGAGAGGGCGATCGCGGCCGTGCCGATGATGCCGCTGGCGCGCGCGGGCAGCACACGGAAGCCGAGCCCGATCGCGACCGAGCCGAGCAGCGGGAAGAGCAGGACCAGCCAGGCCCAGGCGGTGGCGCTCACCCGCGCAGCTCCCTCAGGTCATCGACGTTCATCGGCAGCTTGCGGCGGAAGAGGGCGACGATCAGGCCGAGCCCGACGACGACCTCGCAGGCGGCGACGACCATCACCACCAGGGCGAAGACCTGCCCCTCCTGGTTGCCGACCATGCGGCTGAAGGCGATCAGCGCCAGGTTGCCGGCGTTGAGCATCAGCTCCAGGCAGAGCAGGATCACCATCGGGCTGCGGCGGATGAGGATGCCGACGGCGCCGGTGGCGAACAGCAGGGCGGAGAGGACGATGTACCACTCGATGTTCATGAGTGGGCTCCAGGGGACGGGGAGGCCGTGACCCCCTCCGGACGCGCCTCTGGCGCTGAGTGTCCGGAGGGGGTGTCCCCAGTCCGGTCACGGTTCGCTAGGACGATCGCCCCGACTGCCGCCAGTAGCAGCAGGATCGAAGAAAGCTCGAAAGGCACTAGGAAGTTCTCTAGTAGGAG